>DASXMT010000503.1:0-1591 GCA_036495505.1 Acidimicrobiales bacterium
CGGGGCGCACCACCACGATGACCGGTCAGACCTACGCGGAGTTCGCGTTCCCCGTGAGCCCCGAAGCGCTGCTGCTGGACACGATGATGGACGTGGACATCGCCGGACGTCGCGGCGCCGCCTTCGTCGACTTCCTCTGGCCCCCTGCCTATATCGACCACATCACGCCGGTGGCGACGAACCGATCGGAGACCTGACGATGGCCGTGCTCAACCGGCTCGATGCCGAGACCACCAGCAACGTGCTGGCCCACTGGATCGAGGAGCAGGTGGGCCACCCTGTCGAGATCCACGACCTGGAGATACCCAGCTCGGCCGGCATCTCGATGACCACGATGCTGTTCACGGCGAGCTGGCGGGACGGCGAAGAGTTACGAACTCACGAACTGGTTGCCCGGGTGGAGCCGAACGTCCCCGGCCTGTTCGAGAAATCCAGCCTGGCCACCGAGTTCCGGCTCCTCGACACCCTGCACCGCAACACCGACATCCCGGTGGCGCCGGTGCGCTGGCTCGAGACCGACCCCACGCTGCTCGGATCGCCGTTCATGGTGATGGACCGCGTGCACGGTAAGGTGCCGGGGGACGACCCGCCCTTCGTGGTCGAGGGGTGGGTGGCAGACCTGGCTCCGGCCGATCGTAGACGTTTGTTCGAGAACGCCATCGAGGTCTTGGCCCGACTGCACGCCCTCGACGTCGACGCGTTGGAGCTGGGCTACCTCGACCGGCCTGAACGCGGCCGTCGGGGGATCGACCAGCAGGTCGGCATCCTCGAGCGCTACTACCGGTGGGCCTCCGAAGGCACACCCAGCCCGACGATCGAGGCAGCCCTGGAATGGGCCGACCGCAACCGTCCCGGAGACGATCGCATCGTCTTGAGCTGGGGCGACTCCCGGCTTGGCAACATCATCTACTCCGCCGATCTCACGGTTGCCGCCATCCTCGACTGGGAGATCGCCTCGCTGGCCAGCCCCCAGCTGGACATGGGCTGGTTCGTGCTGTTCGTCCGGTACTACTCCGAGGGCATCGGCGTCCCGCTGCTCGAGGGCCTCCCCACGCGGGACGAGGTGATCAGCCGCTATGAGGAGCTCGCGGGGCACGCCCTGCCCGACATCGATTACTACGAGCGGTTGGCGTTGATCCGCCTGTCGATCATCATGATGCGGATCGGGAAGCTCATGATCGAGGGCGGGGCGCTGCCGGCCGACAACCCGATGCCGATCAGCAACCCGGCGAGCCAACTGCTCGCCAGGCTGCTGGAACTACCACCACCGATCGGGGACTCGACCAACTTCGTCGGCAACCGCTGACCAAGATCGCGCCGTAGTGATGAGCTTTCGCGCGTGCCCCTCATCCCATCGGTGACGAAACGGACCAGGGCCGGCGAAGTGTTGGCGGCGGTGGTCGACGAGCTGGTGGAAGACGAGAGGTGCGGAGCGAACGAGGTCATCGGAAGTGTCCAGACGTACGGGGCGACCCACACCACGCGAGGTGCAACCAGGCGACAAGTGAATTGACCTGGTGCCCGTGGCCCACTCACACCGAGACCTGCAAACCCGATCTGTTGGCGACGGCGGTCATACCCACACCGACGC
>DASXMT010000504.1:0-11454 GCA_036495505.1 Acidimicrobiales bacterium
GGTGCCGACGCCGAAGCCCTTGACAGGCTCGCTGATGGTGACTGGCTCGCTGATGGGGCCGACGTGGGAGGGCGGGGAGGGTCCGAGGTAGGCGACGAGTCCGGGCCAGAGTCGAGCGACGAGGTGGACCCGAGCGACGAGGCAGACGGAGCGGAGCCGGACGGCAGAGACCCAGACGACGGAGGAGACCCAGAAGACGAAGCGGAGCCCGACGACGGAGCGGAGCCCGACGACGGAGCGGCGCCCGACGACGGAGCAGAGTCTGACCGGCGAGATCGGGCCGGCGATCCGGGCCCGGGAGACGAGGGAGATTCGGGCGAGGGGAACCCGGCCCCCAACCGGTTTCCTGATCCCGACGACGGCACGAACGAGGCTGGAGCCACTTGGTCGCCGGAGCTGTCATCGACGACCAACACCAGCGGCACCCGCCGTCCGAAGTGCTCGGACAGGACGGCCTCCACGTCGGCCCGGACCTCCTCGCATCGCTTCCGGTGGATCTCGTTGGGCAACCCGAACTTGGCCTTGTCCCCCTCCACGCTGACGAACCGCCCCGCTTGGAACAGCGCTTTGGCCTTGGGCCGCAACCGGCCGAGCACGTGGTCGCCCCACGCTTCCACCAATTCGTCACGCGTCGGCATGGGTGATCCCTGCGCTGTTCCGGCGTCGGCCGCCGGAGACGAGGTGGCGACCGATCCAGCCGGACGTTCTTCCGCCGGGGGCGCAGTGGAAGCAGGAGAAGAAGCAGCAGCAGAAGCGGGGTCCCCGGACGGCGGCGCGCCATGCCCTGTTCCTCTGGGACCCGATGCGGCGGCTGGGGAACCCGACGCCGTGGCGGTTGGTCCCTGGGTGGGAGCAGGTCCTTCGGCGGCCGACCCTCGCGCCTGGCGGCGGATCGCGCCCAGCGTCTTGCGCCCCCCCGCTGATGGAGCCGCCGCAGCTGGATCCACGGGCGGCTCGACGGTCGACGCTCGTGGCACCGAGGGCAGAGCGGAAGCGTCGTTCGGTTGGGGCACCGACGGCGGAAGCCCCGACGGTGGCCCTGCCGTAGGGTCGGCGGATGGGCCCGCAGCGGCGGCGGCACCGGCACGCGACGTTGTCGGGGGTACGGCGGCGGGGGTCGGCACGGCGGCAGGGGGCGCCGAGGCGGAGGCACCCCCGGCCGACGGCAAGGGTGCGCTACCGCCCCGCTCCAGTCGCTCGATGCGCGCCACCAACGCGTCGGGTGACGCATCCACGTCCGGGTGGGCCAGCCGCACCAGGGCCACTTCCAGATTGACCCGGGGATCCGGCGCTTCGCGCATGGCCACCTGGGCCAGACCGAGTACCTCCATGCCCTTCACCACAGTGGCTAGTCCCAGGCGCTCGCCCAAGCCGGTGACCTCGTCCCGCTCGGTGTCGCCCACCGACACCAGCTCGGGGGCAACCATGGTCAGGAAGGACTGGCGCAGGTGCTCGACCAGGTCGCCGGCCAGCTGCTGAGGACTCCATCCTGCCGAGGTCAGGTGGGCCACGGCCACCAGGGCTCGGGACGTATCCCGCTCGGCCAGTGCCTCGGCGATCTCGCTCAGCTCGGGAAGATCGTCCTCCATGTTGTCCGACGCAGCCACCTGGTCGAGCACGGACAGTGCGTCACGGGCCGATCCCTTGCCGCGCCGGATGGCCACATCCAGCCCCTCATCGGTCACGTCGAGCTGTGCGTCATGTCGCACCTTGGTGAGCAAGTCACCAAGGGTGTCGGCGTCGAGCAGCCGGAATTCGAAGTGCTGGGTCCGGCTGCGGATGGTGGGCAGCACCTTCTGCGGGTCGGTGGTGGCGAGCACGAAGACCACGTGGGCGGGGGGCTCCTCCAGCGTCTTCAACAGCGCGTTGGAGGCCGCGGTGGACAGCATGTGGACCTCGTCGACGATATAGACCTTCTGCCGTCCGGGGGTCCCTAGCGCAGCCCGGGAAACCAGGTCGCGCATGGCCTCCACCCCGTTGTTGGAGGCGGCATCGAGCTCGTGGACGTCGAGAGAGGTGCCCTTGGCGATCTCGACGCACGAGGCGCACACGCCGCAGGGCTCGCCGTCCGTGAGGTTGGTGCAGTTGAGCGCCTTGGCCAGAATGCGGGCGGTCGAGGTCTTCCCCGTCCCGCGTGGGCCGCTGAACAGGTAAGCGTGCGCCACCCGGTCGTCACGGACAGCGTTGCGGAGGGCGAGGACCACATGATCCTGGCCCCTGACCTCCTCGAACTGGGCGGGCCGGTAGCGCCGGTAGAGCGACTGGTAAGGGGTGTCCCCCTCGGATGCGACGCTCGGGGAAGGGTCTGGGGAGGGTTCGGGGGGTACGTCTGACACTGTCTCATGAGCCTACAAGCCACCGGGCGCGATCGGCCCCGGCGTTCGGTGCGATGGCCAGGTTGGCTGCGGCACACAAACCGCCCTGCTGAGAGCTGCTGCCTTCCGACCCTGACTCGATTCACAGGAGTCCGTTGCGCAGGACCCAGCCACCGCACGAAACGCCGGGACGAGGGACAGGATAGTGGCCCCCGACGGAGCTCGGGCTCCGGGACGGCGACTAGCCTGTCGGGGCTGCACGCGCCCTCCGGGGCGCTACCGGCTCGGAGGAGTGCGAGAGCGGCCGAATCGGCACGATTGGAAATCGTGTGTGGGGAAACTCACCATGGGTTCAAATCCCATCTCCTCCGCCACATGGGCATCGACGCGCCAATCGGAGCAGTGACCGGAGCGGGGGGACGGCCCGCGCCCGGGAGCCCGGAGGCCGACGACGCCGCCATGGGGGCCGCGCTGGCCGAGGCCGAGCAGGCCCTGGCCCACGGTGACGTCCCGGTGGGTGCCGTGGCTCTGGTGGACGGCGAGATCGTGGTCTCGAGGCACAACGAGCGCGAGCTGCGGGGCGACCCCACCGCTCATGCCGAGCTCTTGGTCGTGGCCGATGCAGCCGCCGCCCTGGACACCCGGCGGCTGGATGCGGTGACCTTGGTCGTCACCCTGGAACCGTGCGCCATGTGCGCCGGTGCACTGGTCGCGGCCCGGGTGGGCCGGCTGGTGTTCGGTGCCGCCGACCTCAAGGCCGGCGCCTGTGGATCCCTTTACAACCTGTGTGCCGATCCTCGCCTTAACCACGAGGTGGCCATCACGGCCGGGGTGCGGGCCGATGAGGCATCGGTACTGCTCACCGAGTTCTTCAGCGCTCGCCGGGGCGGCTAGCCTCTCGTCTCGGAGGGATGCGAGAGTGGCCGAATCGGACGGTCTCGAAAACCGTTGTGTCGCAAGGCACCGTGGGTTCGAATCCCACTCCCTCCGCCAAAAATTGCGATGTCGCGCGACAGAAGCACCCGTGTCGCGCGACATAGGAAACATCCCGAACCCTCAATTCGGGATGTTTCTGTTTTGGGCCTTTGGGGGGTGGTTTGGGTGAACCGTCGGCTGATAGCCCCGACCGGGTTCGATGACCAGGTCACCGATCCGGACGGGAGACTGGTCTTCAGTTGCCGCTGTTGACATGCGCGCTTGCGATCGCCACACACTCCAGGTGGACGGCACTTCTTGGAGAGGATGTAGCTCTGTTCGGCGGCCCAAGAGGAGGACGCCTCGTGCCTCAAAAAACGGTTGGTGAGAACCGGTGAAGCTAAGAACCGCCGACCATCCAGAGCGCACCGACTCGCCCGAGTACATCAAGCAAGTGGCTGATGAATGCGGCCGAAGGTGGTTGCGTCCTCTGTGGCGGGCAATGCGACTTGACATGCTCGGTTGGTGAGCCCACGGGTGGGCCATGCTCGGTTGGATAGAGGGGTCTAGTCGATCTTCTTGTGAATTGCCGCGGGGGCAGTGTCCCCATGGCGCCGCTCCCATCCAACTGGCAGCGCTCAGGTGCCGGCCAGCGCGCCGGCGGTGCCCGCCCCTCCGGGCGACTTGCCCACCGATTCCGACTCGGCCTCCGCCTCGGCATCGGCCGCGGTGAGGGGCAGGGCGATCTCCTCCAAGCCCTTGCGCTCGGCCCGAACCCCGAGGAGCAATTCGACGATCCCGCCGATGATCATGAGCCCGGCGCCGAGGGCCAACGCCCAGAACACGTCGGTGGCGTTCTTGGTGGCCACCATCTTGGCGAACAGGAGCGGGCCGATGATGCCTCCCGCGGCGGTGCCCACGGCGTAGAACACCGAGATCGAGATGGCGCGCGTCTCCATGGGGAAGATCTCGCTGACCGTCAAGTACGCCGCGCTGGCTCCGGCCGAGGCGAAGAAGAAGACAACCATCCAAGCGATGGTGAGCGTGGTGGCCGTGAGCACGTGATGCTGGAAGAGCAGCCCGGTGATCAGCAACAGGACCCCCGACAGCAGGTACGTCGTGGAGATCATCTGCTTGCGCCCGATCGAGTCGAACAGCGGACCGAGCACAAGGGGACCGACCAGGTTCCCGGCCGCGAAGGCAACCAGGTAGTAGGGGGCATCGCCGGTGGAGACACCGAAGAAGGTGGCCAACACGGTCGTATAGCCGAACAGGATCGAGTTGTAGAGGAAGGCCTGGCCCACGAACAGCCAGAAGCCCAGGATCGAACGCTTCGGATACAACTTCACCAGCGTCCGGAACATCTCGGTCAGCGGAATGGCACGGCGCTGCCGGATGGTGATGGCCTTCTCTTCGGGGACGTCGGTCAACTTCCCGAGGTCGGCAGAGACGCGTTGCTCGATGTCGTCGACGATGCTCTCGGCTTCGTCCTCACGGCCATGGATGAGCAGCCAGCGAGGGCTCTCGGGCACGTTGCGGCGGACCAGGAGGATGACCAGGCCCAGTACGCCCCCAAGACCGAAGGCCAACCGCCAGCCCAGCCACACCGGGAAGATCGACTCGTTGAGCACCAGCACAGAGAGCAGTGCGCCGCCGATGGCCCCCAGCCAGTAGCTCCCGTTGATGGCGATGTCGACCCGCCCCCGGTGCTCTTTGGGGATGAGCTCGTCGATGGCGGAGTTGATGGCGCTGTACTCCCCACCGATCCCGGCACCGGTGATGAAACGGAAGAGGAGGAACCACCACGCAGAGAACGAGAAAGCGGTGAGCAGGGCACCGGACAGGTAGACGGTCAACGTGATCATGAACAACCGCTTGCGCCCGAACCGATCGGTCAGCTGGCCGAAGAAAAGGGCCCCGAGGCAAGCACCGAGGACGTACATGGCCGCACCGATTCCCGAGATCTGCGCCGAGGTGATGGACACCCCGCTTCCGGCAGCCGACACCCGACCGGTGATCGACGAGATCACCGTCACTTCCAGCCCGTCGAGGATCCACACCGTCCCCAGCCCGATGATGATCATCCAGTGCCACCGGCTCCACGGCAATCGATCGAGCCGGCTCGGAATCCGTGATGTAACCGTTCCCGTCTGTACTCCGCCCCCGTCCCCGTTCCTCACCCCGACCCCCTTTCGTTGAACCGCCTATACCCGCGACCGCACACGCAATACACCTGGGGGTGCAAAAGAGACCGTAGAGTAGGGCCGGATTTATCGACGAGGAACGGGAGTCACCATGTTCGCGGAGTTCGGGGATGGACAGCTGGTCTATGGGTTCTTGTGGTTCTTTCTGTTCTTCATCGAGATCTGGTTGATGATCTCAGTGTTCATTGACATCTTCCGGAGCCATGACATGAAGGGTTGGGTCAAGGCGCTGTGGATCCTCTTCGTGTTGGTTATTCCGCTCGTCGGCATCCTCGTGTACTTCATTGCCCGTGGCGACAAGATGCGCGCCCACTCCATCGATGCGGCCAAAGAGCAGCAGCAGGCCTTCCAGCACTACGTCCAGCAGGCGGCGGGGACGAACAGCCCCGCCGATCAGTTGGCCAAGCTGGCCGACCTGAAGGAGAAGGGCGCCATCACCGAAGAGGAGTACAACCGGCTGAAGGCGGAAATCATCAACACACCGGCGGGGACAGCCAGCCAGTAGGGCACGCCGCGCTGCGTCGCCGACCCCTCGACGCTATTGGCTCGAGGGAGCCTGACGGGTGGTGAGCCAGCGGTGGAAACCGGCGGCGTTGGAATGCACGCCGCTCAGCACCTCGTGCTTCTCGCGGTGCTCGGGAGCGACATCGATCATCGCCGGGTCGAAGGCGGCGGACAGGGCGTCGGCGATGTCCTCGTCCCGGCCGAACGCGCTCTCGGCCACCTCGGCCCAACGACGGAGGGTGCCGTTGGCCTCTTCCAGGAGCTCCTGCGGGTCGCCCAGCAGCCCGTAGTGGGCCAACGCGATCCCCGACGGCTGCCGTTCGGCAAAGCGGTCCAGGGAATGCAGGGCCAGATCGAGGTCGAAGTCCGGCGGTGGCGTAGCCGGGCGCAGGACGCCCACGTCGGGGAGGCGGACCCCTACTGCGTCGCCGGCGAAGAGGATGCCGCTGGCCGAGTCGTGGAGGGCGACATGGTGCTTGGCATGCCCGGGTGAGTCCACCGCGATCAGCGAGCGGTCCGGCCCCACCGGGATGGCCTCGCCGTCGTGGAGCACGTGGATCCGCTCCTGCGGGGTGGGATCGAGCCGCCCGTAGAGGGAATCGAGGAGTGGCCCATAGACGCGGGAGGCCGAGTCCACCAGCTTGGTCGGGTCGACCAGATGGCGAGCACCCTTTTCGTGGACGTACACGGTGGCCTTGGGGAAGGCGCGGGCCACGTCGCCCACCCCACCGGCGTGGTCCAGGTGGATGTGGGTGACCACCACCCCGGCCAGGTCCTCGGCCCCGAGGCCGAGCTGTTCCAACTGGGCCAGCAGCACGGGCACCGAGCTCTGGCTGCCCGTCTCCACCAGGACGGGTGCGGAACCCTCGATGAGGTAGCCGGCGGTCACCCGCTCCCAGCCGCCCAGCAAGGTGTCGAGCTCGATGACACCTGGGGCGATACGGGTCCCGACCTCGCCGTCGCCGTCGCCGTCGCCGACCGTAGCGGCATCGGAGGCGCGGTCATGGGAGCGCGGGCGGGGATGGGTGCCGCTCACGAGGGAATGACCTCGATCACCACCTTGACGTCGTCGGGTTTCCGATCCAACGCGTCCTCCCAGGAGTCGAGGGGCACGCGCCTACTCACCACCTTCGCCAGCCACGCGTCATCCGCTTTGGCCAACGCGTTGGCCGCAGCCTCGTAGTGGCGGCGGTTGGCATTGACCGAACCCACAATGGCCTCGTTCTCCAGCACCATGTTCCGGTTGAGAGTGCCCCCGTCGATGCTGATGGTGTGGCCGCCCGATGACACGCCGGTCAGGCAGACCACGCCGCCGATGCCAACGTGCTCCATGGCGTCGAGCACCAGGCTGTCCACCCCGGTGCACTCCATGATCACGTCAGGGCCGCCTTCGACGACGTCTGCGATCGACCCGGTGTGGTACGTGGCTCCGATGGCCGCCACCAGGTCGGGCTTCAGCCCGGAGGTCATCCGGTCGATCACGTGCACGTCGATCCCCCGCTGGACACCGAGCAGCGCGGCCAGCAGCCCAATAGGACCGGCCCCGGTGATCACCGCGGTCTTGGGGTCCCAGTGGGCACGTCCACCGATACGGTCGACCTCCTCCCAGGCCTTGGCCACCACGCTGGTCGGTTCCAACAGGACGCCAAGCGATCCGAGCTTGGGATCGACCTTGACGACGAACTTGGGCTGGATGCGGTAGCGCTCCGACAGGTAGCCGTCATGCTCCTTGATGCCGCGCTCGGTGTACTGGCCGTTCCGGCAGAAGTCCCATTCGTCCACCGCGCAGTTGGCGCAGGGAACCGGGTCCGGCCGGCGCACGATGCCCACCACCAGATCGTCCTTTTCCACGCCACAACCGTCAGGGGCCTCGAGCACCTTCCCGATGGACTCGTGACCCAGTATGAGCCGATCCCTCCCGGGCGGTGCCCAGCCATAGGCGCCGGCGAGGATCTCGATATCAGTGCCGCAGATGCCCACGGCCAGCGTCTGGACCAGCACAGGCCCATCAGACTCGGGCGGCTCGTCCACGTCGTCGAGGCGAGCTGAGTCCTTGGTCAGCGGTACGACCGTGAGTGCCTTCATTGTGCATCCTCCTCTGTTCGGGCGAGCGGTGGTAAGGCGGCCGAGAGTCAGGCCAGCGGTAGTCAGGCCAAAGACGATGGAGGGACGATCAGCTGCCGGCGTCCTTTGCTGCCGACGTTCCCGCCGCTCCCACCGACCCGGGTGACGATGCCGTCTTGGCGGTCGGGTCGGCGGGAAGCACCGGCGTGCCGGCCGCGCCGCGCCGCGCTTTGTGGCGCGATTGCTGGCCCATGCGATGCAGGCGCCCGGACCCGGTCTTGGAACGGGTCATGCCCCGGCGCGTCCGTGTCAGCACATCCTGCTCCAAGGTGGGCTTGGCCTCCCCGGCCAGCTTCGACGCCGTGTTGACCAGCGAGACGTGCGAGAAGGCCTGGGGGAAGTTGCCCACAAGTCGTCCGGCCACCGTGTCGTACTCCTCGGACAACAGACCGAGATCGTTACGCAGCCCGAGCAGGCGATCGAACATGTTTCGGGCGTCATGGTTCCGCCCGATCATCGAGAGGCAGTCGGCAAACCAGAACGAACAAGCCAGAAATGCACCTTCCCGACCGGACAGCCCGTCGACATCGCCGGCGGCGTCCGGTCGGTAGCGCAGCACGAAGCCGCCATCCATCAGCTCGCGCTCAATGGCCTCGATGGTGCCCTTGACGCGGGGATCCGAGGCGGGAAGGAACCCCACCAACGGGATCATGAGAAGGCTGGCATCGAGCGCATCGGACCCGTAGTACTGGGTGAAGGAGCCCTTCTTGGCGTTGAAGCCCTGGGTGGTGACCTGGGTGTGGATCTCTTGACGAAGAGCGCGCCACTTGTCGACGGGGCCCTCCGTGCGGCAGTCCTCCACCATCTTGATGGCCCGGTCCACCGCCACCCATGCCATCACCTTGGAGTGGGTGAAGTGGCGCTGAGGACCACGAACCTCCCAGATGCCGTCATCGGGCTTGCGCCAACCTGTCTCCAAGAAGTCCATCAGGGCGCACTGGAGGTCCCAGGCGGGGTCGCTGGGGCTGTCACCGGCTCGCGTCGCCTCATACAGGGCCGACATGACCTCGCCGTAGACGTCCAGCTGGAACTGGCCCGACGCGGCGTTGCCGATGCGGACCGGGGCGGAGCCCTCGTACCCGGGCAACCAGTCGACCTCCCACTCGTCGAGCCGACGTTCGCCGCCGGCGCCGTACATGATCTGCAACTGCGAGGGATCACCGGCCACCGCTCGCAATAGCCAGTCCCGCCAGGCCATGGCCTCCTCGTAGAAGCCGCCCCGCATCAGCGACTCGAGAGTGAGCGTGGCATCGCGCAGCCAGCAGAACCGGTAGTCCCAGTTGCGCGAGCCGCCAAGCGCCTCGGGGAGCGACGTGGTGGCGGCAGCGACGATGCCACCCGTCGGCTGGTAGGTGAGCGCCTTCAGGGTGATGAGAGACCGCACAACGGCGTCCCGGTCGCGGCCCTCGTAGGTGCACTGGGACACCCACTCGTGCCACCAGGTCTCCGTGTCCTCGATCGCATAGAGGGCGTCGATAGGGCGAGGGGGCTCCTCGCTGGCCGGGAACCACCCGAGCGTGAACGGGATCTGCTGTCCTTCGGACACGCTGAAGTCGGCCAGGGTGTGGAAGTCCTCGCCGCGGGTGTGCACCGGCGTCCACAACGAGAGGCCGTCGGGACCGGCAATGGCGGTGAGGGTGCCGTCGAGGCGACGGACCCAGGGAACGATCTGGCCATATCCGAACCGAATGCTCATGTCCATCCTCATCGACACCCGGCCCTTCACCCCTTCGACCAGGCGGACAATCTCGGGGTGCTCTTGTCGGATGGGCATGCAGTCGACCACCCGAACCGTTCCCTCCGCGGTGACGAACTCCGACTCGAGGACGAGCGAGTCGCCCCGGTAGCGGCGATGGGTGGCCAGATGCCCACCCTTGGGAGCGATCTTCCAGCGGCCGTGCTCCTCAGTTCCCAGCAGGGTGGAGAAGCACGCCGCCGAATCGAACCGGGGCAGACAGAGCCAGTCGATGGAACCATCTCGACCGACCAGGGCTGCGGTGTGTAGGTCGCCGATGATGCCGTAGTCCTCGATCGGAAGCGTCACGGGCACATGTTTAGCCCGAGGAGGGCGGCCCCGTCGTTCAGCCCGGTCGCCGCAGCGCCACCGTCGGCGGCCGGCCGTTTGTCTCTCGCCGGACCGGCGGGAAGGCTCCCTGGGTCATCCGGTGGTCCTCACTGGTCATCCGGTGGTGCAGCCCCCGGTCCCTACCGCGTTGGTGGCCGATTCGGCTTGGTGGACCCGCGTGACCACCCCTGGCGAGGTCAACGCGTACCCGATCGTCGCGTTGGTGGTGGACCGCGAAAACACCACGCCGATCACCTCGCCATTGGGCAGCACCAATGGTCCGCCGGAGTTTCCCGGACGCACCACCGCCTGGATCTCATAGACATCCCGCACGGTGAGGCCCTGCCCGTAGATGTCGCGACCCTGGGCCTCGAACTCAGCCATTACGCCAGCAGGGACGAACGTGAACGGTCCGCCCTCGGGATAGCCGAGAACCGCCCCCTGAGTCGAGCGGGCCACGGTTTGGGGGTCGAGCTGCAACGCCGGCTCGGTGACGTCGGTGCGCAGGACGGCCAGGTCGAATGACGGGTCGAAATACACCACGGTGGTGTCATGGGTGCCGGAGGAGTCCACCACGGTCGGGTGAGCAATCCCGGCAACGACGTGGGCGTTCGTGACCACCAGGCCGGGGGCGACGACGAAGCCCGAGCCTTCCTGAATCTGTCCGCAGCCCTCCCCCACGATCTTGACCGTGGAGGCACCGGCGGCAGCCACAGCGGCGTTTACGGTGGCGTTGTCAGGCAGCGGTACTGGACCGGCAGAGGCAGGCGCCAGCTGGGCGAAGACGGGTGGGAATCCCTCTTGGGAGAGAAATGCCTGCACCCGGGAGAACACGGAGGGGGGAGCAGGAAGCACGTCGTCCAGGGAACGGATGATCGAGGAGTTGGCGATCACCGAGTTGAGGCTGGGATACGAGCTGTTGACCAGCGTGCTGGCCACCAGCCAGACGGCGAGGAGCGAGGCCACCACGGCCACTACTACGCCCAGGACCGAATCCACCGGTGCCAACCGACCCTTGTGGACCGCCCGGAACGAGCGGCCGCCCAGGATGCGGCCCGCCGTCCCCAGGACGACCGCACTCCCGATCATCGTGATCAGGGCGACCGCCGTTCGCGAGGGCTGGGAGTGCACCAGGTGCACGGTGACCGAGGCCAGGATGGCGCCGAGATACAAGCCGAGCCAGAACCCCACGAACGACAAGGTCAGGAGCACCGCTCCGAGGCGAAGGCCCTCGATGGCAGCGACAGCCACCACGACCAGCAACAGAACCTCGAGGATGTTCACGGCGACGGGTCGCCCGTGAACCGGCCGTCCTGTGTCGCAGAGA
>DASXMT010000505.1:0-5820 GCA_036495505.1 Acidimicrobiales bacterium
CCTGGTCGCCCACCTGGTCGGTGCCGACCTGCTGGTGCTGTTGACCGACACGCTTGGACTGCTCACCGGCGACCCGAGGTTCACGGCCGAGACCACGCTCATCGAAGAGGTAGTGGAGATCGACCACGAGCTCGAACTGATCGCCGGCGGCCCCGGATCCCAGGCCGGTAGCGGAGGGATGGCCTCCAAGCTGGCGGCAGCCAAGATCGCCACCTGGTCGGGGGTTGAGGCGGTCATCGCCGACGCCTCGCGAGCGGGCATCCTCACCTCGGTCATCTCCGGATCGGTGGGGGTGGGCACCCGGTTCCGGCCCCGCGACCGCCGTCTGCCCGCCCGCAAGCTCTGGATTGCCTTCGCCATCGGGGCCTCGGGAACAGTGGTGGTCGACGAGGGGGCTCGCCGCGCCCTGGTGGAGCGGGGCACGTCGCTGCTCCCCGCCGGCGTGGTGTCGGCGCGAGGAGAGTTCGGCCCCGATGACGCCGTTGAGATCATCGGCCCCGACGGGGCGGTGTTCGCCAAGGGACTGGTGCGACATCCCTCGTCACAGATCAGATCGTGGGCCGGCCGGCGGACCTCCGAGCTGCCCGAGAACCTGTCCCACGAGGTCGTCCACCGGGACGACCTCGTGGTCCTGGGATAGGGCGACCGGGGCGCAACGGTACGCTAGAGAGGTGACCTCCGAACCCCCGGCCACCGTGGCCCAGCTCGGTCAACGCGCCCGGGAGGCTTCCCGGGCCGTGTCCCGAGCCTCGTCGGCGGTCCGAGACGAGGCCCTTCGTTGTGCAGCCGAGGTCATCGAGCGGCGCGCCGGCGAGGTGCTCGAGGCCAACGGCACCGATATGGCCCGGGCCGTTGCCGTCGGAGCGGACGCCACCACCCTCGACCGCCTGCGCCTCTCCCCCGGGCGGATCGAGGGCATGGCCCGCGGGCTCCGCTCGGTGGCCGACCTCCCCGATCCGGTGGGTGAGGTGGTCGAAGGGTGGGTGCGACCCAACGGGCTCCGGGTGACCCGGGTGCGGGCGCCGCTCGGGGTGATCGGCATCATCTACGAGAACCGGCCCAACGTCACCAGCGACGCCGCCGGGCTGTGCCTCAAGTCGGGCAACGCGGTGCTCCTTCGGGGCTCCTCGGCGGCAATCGAGTCCAACACGGCGATCGTCTCGCTCCTCCGGGCCGGGTTGGCCAAGGCCGGTCTGACCGAGGATGCCGTCGGTCTGGTCTCCGACACCAGTCGGGAGTCGGCCGTCGAGTTCATGCGCCTCCGCGGCATCATCGACTGCCTGATCCCCCGCGGCGGGCCCTCCCTCATCGCCACCATCCTGGAGCACGCCACCGTGCCCTATGTGATCGACGGCGACGGTAACTGCCACGTCTACGTGGACGCCCGTGCCGACCTCGACGTGGCCGAGGCCATCGTGGTCAACGCCAAGACCCATCGGCCCGGGGTGTGCAACGCGGCCGAGTCGCTCCTCGTCCACCGCGACGTGGCTGCGGCCTTCCTGCCCCGTGCTGCCCGCGCCCTCGACGGGGTCGAGCTGGTGGGGGACGAGGCCACCCGATCGCTGCTCCCCGGGGTGAGCCCGGCGACCGACGAGGACTACGCCACCGAGTTCCTGGGACCGAAGCTGTCGGTGGCCGTGGTCGGTGACATCGACGAGGCCATGGACCGGATCGCCCGGTTCGGGACGGGCCACTCCGAGGTCATCATTACCGAAGACCTGGCCGCGGCGGATAGATTCACCTCCGAAGTTGACGCTGCGGCCGTCCTGGTCAATGCGTCGACCCGCTTCGTGGACGGTGATGAGCTCGGCTTGGGGGCCGAGATCGGCATCTCCACGCAGAAACTTCATGCCCGGGGGCCGATGGGCCTGCGGGAACTCACGAGCATCAAATATGTGGTGCACGGACAAGGGCAGGTACGCCGATGACCACAGACAATCCGAGCAACTACGCCACCGGCTTCCCCACCGCCGGTGAGCCCCGGTTCGACTCCATCGCCGGGGTGCGCTCCGGGTTGGCCGGGGTCGACTACCTGGCCGACGAGGGCATCTCCGGCGTCGTCTACCTGGCCGACCGCCTGGCCAAGCCCATCCTGGTCGAGGGCCCGGCGGGCACCGGGAAGACCGAGCTGGCCAAGTCGGTGGCCCGGATGACGGGCAGCCGCCTCATCCGACTCCAGTGCTACGAGGGCCTGGACGAGTCCAAGGCCCTCTACGAGTGGAACTACAAAAAGCAGCTGTTGCGGATCCAGGCAGACTCGGACCAGTCGTGGCAGCAGCTCGAAGAGGACATCTTCTCCGAGGACTTCCTGCTCGCCCGACCCCTCCTCGAGGCCATCCGTTCGCCCGAGCCGGTGGTGCTGCTGGTCGACGAGGTGGACCGGGTGGAGCTCGAGACCGAGGCCCTCCTGCTCGAGATCCTCTCCGAGTACCAGGTGTCCATCCCCGAGCTGGGCACGGTGCGGGCCACACAGATCCCCCTGGTCTTCCTCACCTCGAACAACACCCGCGAGCTGTCCGAGGCGTTGAAGCGCCGCTGCCTCTATCTCCACATCGACTACCCCGACCTCGATCGCGAGCGGGCCATCATCCAGACCCGCGTGCCCGGGATCAGCGCCGAGCTGGCCGACCAGGTAGCCAGGATCGTGCGATCCATCCGGACGCTGGAGCTGAAGAAGTCACCGTCGGTCTCCGAGACCCTCGACTGGGCCCGAACCCTGGTGGTGCTGGGGGTGGAGTCGATCGACGCCGAGCAGGCCCGTGACACGCTGCACATCCTGTTGAAGTACCGGGCCGATATCGACCGTGCCGCCAAAGAGCTGGCTTCGGTCGACATCGCAGACTGAAGCGGGACCGACCACCATGCTCGATGTGCTCTCGGGGTTCGTGTCCGAGCTGCGGGCTGCCGGTATACCCGTCTCTCTGACCGAGCACCTCGACGCGGCCGAAGCCATGCGCCATGTCCCCTTGGAGGACCGAGAGGCACTGAAGTTCGCCCTGGGCGCCAGCCTGGTGAAGTCCTCGTCCCACTGGCACGCCTTCGACACCGCCTTCGAGGTCTACTTCTCCTTGCGCGGACCCGAGTACACCATCGACGAGAACAGCGCGGGCCGGGCCAACGAGGACAAGGCCAAGGCATCGGGCGACAACGGGAACCAGGGCAGCGGTCGTGGCGGGGGGAGCGGTCAGGACGCCATGACCCCCGAGGAGCTGGCCGAGCTGTTGTACAAGGCCCTGCTCGGCTCCAACGACTCGATGATCACCGCGGTGGCCCGACACGCGGTGGCCCGCTTTGCCGGCATGGAGGCGGGGCGACCGGTGGGGGGTACGTACTACCTCTATCGCACGTTGAGGAACCTTGACCTCGACGGGGTGATGCAGCGCCTGATGGAACAGGCCCGCACCGGCGCCGCCCCGGCTCCGGGCAAGGGCGACGCCGAGGGCAGCGGATCGTCGGGCCTCACCGGGCTGGAGGAACGGTTGGTGCGCGACGAGTACCAGTCGCGGATCGACAAGCTGCGCCAGGAGATCGAGAACGAGATCCGCCGACGGTTGGTGGCCGACCGCGGCAGCGAGGCGCTGGCCAAGTCGCTGCGCAAGCCGCTCCCCGAGGACATCGACTTCATGCACGCCACCAGGGACGAGCTGGTGGCATTGCGAGGGGCCCTCCAGCCGCTGTCCCGGAAGTTGGCGGTGCGACTGGCCCGCAAACGCCGCCACGGCCGAAAGGGCCCACTGGATTTCCGGAACACGGTGCGCCACTCGCTTTCCACCGGCGGGGTCCCGGTAGACCCGCGCTTCAAGTACCCGAGACCCTCCAAGCCCGAGATCGTGGTCATCGCCGACATCTCCGGGTCGGTGGCCAGCTTCGCCCGATTCACCCTCCATCTGGTCCACGCCATCGCCACCCAGTTCTCCAAGGTCCGAAGCTTCGTGTTCATCGACGGTATCGACGAGGTGACCCGGTTCTTCGAGGGCACCGACGACCCGGCCGAGGCCGTGCACCGGATCAACACAGAGGCCGACGTCGTCTGGGTGGACGGTCACTCCGACTACGGGCACGCCCTTACCGTGTTCTGGGAGCGCTGGGGCGAGGAGATCAACGCCAAGTCCAGCGTGCTCCTGTTGGGCGATGCCCGGAACAACTATCACGCTTCGCACTCGTGGGTGGTGAAGGAGATCCAGAAGAAGGCCCGTCACGTCTACTGGCTGAACCCGGAGCCCCGCGCCTATTGGGACTCGGGCGACTCCATCGTGAGCGAGTACGCCATCCATTGCGACGACGTCGTCGAATGCCGGACGCTCCGGCAGTTGGAGCGGTTCGTGGGCGAGCTGGCTTGAGCCTGAGCTCCCCTCCCGAGGGCATCCGGACCACCTCGCTGCCCTCGCACCGGGCCACCCGCCTGGTGCTGATCCGACACGGTGAGGCGGTGTGCAACGTGTCCGGTGTCTGCGGCGGCCGCACCGGTTGCACCGGGCTGACCGAACGGGGCATACAACAGGTAGAGCTGCTCCGGGACCGTTTGGCGGTGACCGGCGAGCTGGCGGGGACGGACGCCCTGTACGCCAGCGTGCTGCCCCGGGCCATCCAGACGGCGGAGATACTGGCCCCCGCCCTGGTCGGTGGCGACGGACCCGGGCTCTCGGTGGTCTCGGAGTGCGGCTTGTGCGAGCTCCATCCCGGCGAGGCCGACGCCTTGACCTGGGCCGAGTTCGCCGAACGGTTCGGCCGGCTGGACTGGGACGAGAACCCTGACCAGGTCATTGCCCCCGGGGGCGAGAGCTGGACGGGCTTTGTCAACCGGGCCGCCGACATGCTGATGACGCTGGCCGACCGGCATCCAGGCCAGCTGGTGGTGGTGGCGTGCCACGCCGGGGTCATCGAGGCATCACTCCTGGGCCTGTTGCCGGTGGCGGGGGGACGGCGGGGGGCACGGTTACAGCTGCGGACCCAGCACGCCTCGCTCACCTCCTGGGAGGTCGACGACGGCCGCTGGCGCCTGCTGGGCTACAACGACAGCGCACACCTTGTCGCCGGGGCGCTGTGTGCTTCGCCCAGTTCGGGGCGGGTCGGCACTCAGACGGTCGGGGCGTAGCTCAGCAGACGTAGTCGCCGTCGATGGCCCCGGTGCTCACGTTGAACACGTTGTCGGTCCACTGGACCATGGGGACCCCGCCGGTGGGAAGTCCCGCCGTTTTCTGCTGCCACCCGGCTACGGTGCCGCAGCTGTTGGGTCCGCTGGTGGTCCACGTGGCCATCCAATAGGGATAGGCGACGGGCCAGTTGCCGGCGATCTGGGGCCAACCGCTGCCGGGGCTGGCGTAGACGCCCACGTTGCCCGCACCGGTGGCGAGCAGGCCATCATGGGCGCCCTGGATGAGCTGGTCGTTCTGGAGGGTGGTCGAGGACCACGCGGGCAGGCCGGTGCCGGTGGTCGACTCGACGTCGAGCCACCAGTTGACGTTGGTGGGCACCCCCGCCGCCTTGGCCTGGTTCAAGGCGTACGTGCCGGCCTGGTAGCCGTAGCAGTAGTACACGTTGACGTTGCCGTTGCAGAGCGACGAGGAGCTCGACGTCCCGAAGGTGAGGAAGATGTAGAGGTTCAGGCCCGAACCGGCCCATGCCGCCTCCTGGGCCAGGCACGAGTTCGTGGCCGACAGGGAGGCACCCGTCACCTGGACGATGTTGACTTTTCCGGCGGCCGGCAGGTTCCCGCAGTTGAACACGGACACGTCGTACCCCGAGGTGCCCGTGGTCAGCGTGGTCGACGGTCCCGTCGGCGGGGGTGGCGGTGGCGGCGGGGGTGGCGGTGGCGGATCG
>DASXMT010000506.1:0-5953 GCA_036495505.1 Acidimicrobiales bacterium
CTCGGCTTTGCCTTCCTGCCCGGGGGGCTGCTCGGCGTGTCCGTCTTCTTCACCTTGAGCGGCTACCTGATCACGGACCTGTTGATGAGCGAGTGGCGCTCCACGGGCCAGCTGCAGCTGGGTGACTTCTGGCTCAGGCGAGCCCGGCGGCTGCTGCCGGCCCTCTTCGTAATGCTGGCCGTGGTGGCCATCTGGGTCTCGGCCGGCGACCCTGCCCAGCTCGGCGCGTTGCGAGGCGACGTCTTTTCTTCTGCCGTGTACGCCAACAACTGGTGGCTGATCTTCCACCACGTGTCGTACTTCGATCGGTTCGGTCCGCCCTCCCCCCTGGGCAACCTGTGGTCCCTGGCCGTCGAGGAGCAGTTCTATCTGCTGTGGCCCTGGTTGCTCCTCGGCGGCCTGTTGTGGGCTCGGCGAGCTGGTGGCGAGGGTCGGGCCCGGCTTCATCGCATTGCCCGCCGCCGCGACGTGATGATCGGGGTGACACTGGCGGTGGCGGCCGCCTCCGCCGTGGAGATGGCCCTGCTCTACCACCCCGGCGCAGACCCCACTCGCCTCTATGACGGCACCGACACCAGGGCGTTCGGGCTCCTCTTCGGGGCAGCCCTGGCCATGGTCTGGCCCAGTCGTCAGGTGACGGGTCATGTCTCTGCCAACGCCCGCCGACTGCTCGATGCCTTGGGCGCCGTCGGCCTGGTCGGGATCGCCCTGTTGATGTGGCGCACAACCCAGTACTCGGCCTTCCTCTACCGAGGCGGTTTGGTGCTCCTGTCCATCGCCACCATGCTCGTCATCGTGGCCGCCTCCCACCCGGCCACATGGGTGGGCAAAGCGCTCGGTTGGGGGCCGCTGCGATGGATAGGGCTGTGGTCCTACGCCATCTATCTGTGGCACTACCCCATCATCGTTCTCACCACGCCCACAGTGACCCACGGCGTCGACAAGGTACGGGTTCTGCTCCAGGTGGCGGCCATCGTGGGCATCGCCGCCCTGTCCTGGAAGTTCATCGAGTCGCCCATCCGCCACGGTGCCCTGGGCCGGTGGTGGAAGCAGCTGCGGTCGGCGAGGGGGCAGATCGTCACCGAGTCCGGCGCCACCCGCCCCGCGGTGATCGCCGCCGTGGTCGGGCTGATCGTCACCGTCGTGGCTCTGATCGGCTTGATCCCCACGGCCCCGGTCAACACCTTGACCGCCGCCATTCCGCCGAACCAGAGCCTGACCCGGGTGGTGTCGGGCACCCGGCACGTCCACGTTCCCACCACCACAACCACGACGACGACGGCTGGAGGGGCCACGTCGACCACAGCTGCTCCACCGGCTCCGATGAGCAGTTGCACCTCCGTCGTCCACGTAGGCGACTCCACCTCCGAGAGCCTCGTCGACGACACGTACATCAGTCCGCCCGAGCAATTGCCGGCCCAGTACGGCCGGGTCGGGGCCAGCACCGTGAACCTGCAGATCTCCGGGGCCCGTTCCACCGGCCCGGAGTTGGTCGACGGCCAGCCCAACGGCGACCAGGTGGCCCAGCAGCTCATCTCCCAGGGCTACCACGGCTGCTGGGTGCTGGCGCTGGGCACCAACGACGCCGCCGACATCGCTGTCGGATCCAACACCGGCGCGGCGGCCCGGATCCAAAAGATCATGTCGATCATCGGCAACCAGCCGGTGATGTGGGTCAACGTCGTCTCGCTCCTTACCAGCGGGTACTACGCCAACGCCAACATGCAGGCATGGAACGCCGCCCTGGTGGCCGCCTGCCCGGCGTACCCCAACATGCGCATCTACGACTGGGCGTCGGTGGCCCAGCCGGGCTGGTTCATCTCCGACGGGATCCACTACTCCTCGGCCGGCTCGGCGCAACGGTCGGCCGACTTCGCCAACGCCCTGGCGACGGCGTTCCCGGCCACGCCGGTGCCCACGCACAAGGGCAGTCCACCGCCGAGCTGCGTGATCCAGTAGGCCTGCGCGGCAGCCCGGGGTCACCCCACGGCGAGCGTGCGCAGCCGGGCTACGGCGTCGTCTATGACCTCAGGTCGCTTGCAGAAGGCGAAGCGGACCAGCGACCGCCCGGCCGCTTTGTCGTCGTAGAGCACCGACGCCGGTATGGCCACCACCCCGCAGCGCTCGGGGAGCTGACGACAAAAGGCCACCCCGTCCTCCTGGCCGAAGGGGCGAATGTCGGTCATGGCGAAGTAGGTAGCAGCCGGGCGCAGGACGTCGAACCCGGCATCGTCCAATCCAACACAGAGACGGTCGCGCCGGGCAGCGAGGTCTGCCGCCGCACCAGCGAAGAACTCATCGGGCAGTCCCAAGCCGACAGCCACCGCCGGTTGGAACGGGGCACCGTTCACGTACGTCAAAAACTGCTTGGCCGTCCGCACCGCGGCGACCAGTGGGGCCGGCCCGCAGGCCCAACCGATCTTCCAACCCGTGAACGAGAAGGTCTTCCCCGCGCTCGAAATGGTGATGGTCCGCTCGCCCATCCCCGGAAGCGAGGCCAGTGGCAGGTGGCGCCACTCGAACACCAGGTGCTCGTAGACCTCGTCGGTGACGACCTGCACGTCGGCCTCGACGCAGACCCGGGCAATGGCCGCCAGTTCGTCAGGGTCGAACACCTTGCCGGTCGGGTTGTGGGGCGAGTTGAGCAGTACCAGACGGGTTGCGGGGGTGACGGCGGCGGCGAACTCCTCGAGGTCGAAGCCCCACCCCGGGGGTCGGAGCGGCACCACCCGACGTCGGGCACCGGCCATGGCCACGGCCGGGGCGTAGGAGTCGAAGAACGGCTCGAACATCACCACTTCGTCGCCGGGTTCGCACAGGGCCAGGACGGCCGCGGCGATGGCCTCGGTGGCTCCTGCCGTCACCAGCACCTCGGTGTCGGGGTCGTAGGCCAAGCCGTAGAACCGCTGTTGATGGGCCGATATCGCCTGGCGCAGCTCGGGCATTCCCGGTCCGGGCGGGTACTGGTTACGCCCGTCCCGCATGGCCTTGACCGCGGCATCGATCATGACCGCCGGTCCGTCCTCATCAGGGAAGCCCTGGCCGAGGTTGATCGCCCCCGTCCGCTCGGCCAGCGCCGACATCTCGGCGAAGACGGTGACCCCGAACCCCTGCAGCCTCGAGGTCAGGTACGGCACCGAGCCGATTGGTTCGTCCCTCCCGTTACCTCCGGCCACCGGCGCATCTTACGGGCCGTGCCACGGGGCCGGTCGGACCGCCTTCGCCCATCGTCGGCCTCTCGCGTCACCGAGGGAAGAAGCGGGCGATGTCGGGCAAGGCGCTGAGACCCCAGGCATCGAGGCTCGGCGCCAGGTCGACCATCTCCGGCTCGGTGACGTACAGGGCACGGGTGGGGAGCGACGCTCCAAGCTCGACGAGCAGCGGGCGGAGGTGGGCCTCGGGGGCCAGGGCGTGGACGGGTGAAGCCCCGGTCATCACGGGCACGGCCAGTCGCCCTTCGAGGGCCCGGTTGCCGTACCGGTCGAAGAACAACTTCAGCAGTCCCGTGTAGGTCGCCTTGTAGGTCGGGGACGCCACAACGATGAGATCAGAGGCGGCGACCTCCGCGCAAAGGCGGGTGCTCCGCTCCGACAGCCAGTCGAGGAGGTCGGGACCGTACTCGGCCAGGTCGGCCACCAATCGGTCCGGTGTCTCATCGACCACGGTGGCGAGCAGATCGGCCGTGGCCAGAGCGACCTGCAGCGTGCGCGACGCCGGTTTGGGGTTACCAACGACCACAGCGATGCGTATGGGCACCCGTCCTCCACTTTCGTTGTGCGGGCCATATCTTCACATGCATGACTCGATCGCCGGTGATCCCGCTCATGCCACCACGTAGCGATTGGCCGGTCGGCTCAGCCCGAGCAGACCCCGCAACGTGCTCTCCTGATACGCGTTCCGGAACGCACCTCGACGTTGGAGCTCGGGGACGAGGGCGCGGCTGATCGCCTCCAGGTCGTGCGGGATGGCGCCCGGCCGTAGTCGGAATCCGGCAAGACCGGCCCACTGCCAGGCCTGAAGGAGGTCGGCGAGATCGGCAGGCGTACCCACGAAGACGAGCGCATCGCTCGTATATGCGGTCCCGGCCCGATCATCTAGCCGCGCTTTGCGTTCCTGGGCGGCCGACGTGGTCTCCTCCAGGAAGACCACGAGGTCGGCGAAGGCCAGAACCGGCCCCTCCCGCCCGGCGGCCTCTTGCTCGGCTCGGATCCCTTTGGTCATCACCAGCGCCTCGGATGCGTCCTGCGGCGTCACGTAGACGATGTCGGTCGATCGCGCCCCAAACCGGAAGGACACGGTGGCATGGGCGAGCGCGGTGACCAGAGGTTGGCCCTGGGGCGGCCGCGGCACAATCGACGGCCCCCTGACGCTGAACCATTTCCCCTCGAAGTCGAGGTAGTGGAGCTTCTCCCTGTCCACGAACCGCCCGGTGGCCGCATCCCGTATCTCGGCATCGTCCTCCCAACTGTCCCAGAGCCGGCGCACCACCTCGACGAAGTCGGCGGCCTCGTCGAAGTACGGCGCCACCGCAGCCTGAGCCTCGGGCTTGCGAACATCCTCGATGTGGAAGGCGGGCGTCTGGCGGCGGCCGAAGAGCGACCAGTCGGCCGGGCGCGACACCTGCGCTCGCAAACCGGCTCGTCCCGAGGTGACGTAGTCGAGGGTGGCGATGGCCTTGGATACGTGAAACGGCTCGGTATGGGTGACGGTCACCGTCGGGACCAGCCCGATATGAGTCGTCAACGGCCCGACCCGCGCCGCGACCAGGACTGCGTCCAGACGTCCGCGTACCTGGTCGGTCCGACCGTCAGGTCCGTCGAAGCGGGAGGTCTGGAGGGTCAGGGAATCCTCGATGGTGACGAAGTCGATCAATCCCCGTTCAGCTTCGGCCACCAGATCAGCCCAGTAATTGGCGGTGAACAGCTCGGTCGGCCGGGCTCGGTCCTCCCGCCAAGCTGCGGGATGCCAACCAGTCCCCTCCAGAGCGATGGCCAGATGGAGCAACGGGGGGGTTCCGTTCGTCATGAGGCGGCACGGTCGATCGTCGAACGGTTCCCAATGGTCGGTGACCCGATTCCGAGGTGGTCCCGGAGAGTGGATCCCTCGTATTCGCTGCGGAACACACCACGCTCTTGGAGCATGGGCACGACCGTGTCGGCAAACTGGTCAAGCCCACCGGGGGTGATGTGGGGCACGAGGATGAAGCCGTCGGCGGCGTCTTTTTGCACCAGCTCGTCGATGTCAGCGGCCACGGTGGCCGGAGCACCGACAAAGGCCTGGCGACCCGTGACCTCGATGATCAGCTGGCGTATGGAGAGCGACTCGGCCGCCGCTCGCTGACGCCACTCGGTTGCCGTGGCCAACGGGTCTCGGTACATGCGCACGCTCGCCCGGCCGGCAGCAACGGTGTGCTCACCGAGGTCGGGGTCGATAGCAGGGAGCGGACCGTCCGGATCGTAGGCGGACAGATCGCGGTTCCACACCTGCTCCAAGAACCTGATGGCCGTCTGCCCGCTCACCTGCTGAAGTCGCACTTCACGGGCCAGCTCGTCGGCGTCGGCGTCGTTGTCTCCCAGAACGAAGGTAGCGGCAGGCAGAATGAGAAGCTGATCGTGCGTTCGGCCGTACCGGGACAGCCGGTCCTTGACGTCGGTGTAGAAGGCCTGTCCTTCGGTGAGCGTTCCGTATCGTCCGAAGATTGCGTCTGCGGAAGAGGCGGCGAACTCCCGCCCTTCGTTCGAGTCTCCGGCCTGGAAGATCACCGGTCGTCCCTGCGGGGCACGGGGCACGTTGAACTGACCTGCGATGTCGAAGTGCTCGTCGTGATGCTCGAAGGCACCGGCCCGGGGATCACCGAGGAACACACCGGTCGACTTGTCGGCGACGATCTCGTCACCCTCCCACGAGTCGAACAGCTCCAACGTGGTGCGCAGGAACTGCTCAGCGCGCACGT
>DASXMT010000507.1:0-5301 GCA_036495505.1 Acidimicrobiales bacterium
AACCGGCGCGGGACGTGCGGGTTCCCTGGTTGCGGAGAACACCGGCGACGGCGGTGCCCCAGACGAGGACCAGGATCCCGTACAGGCCGAGGGGCGCGGCGGCCGCCGGGCCGAAAGCAGTCGTGGCGATGCCGGCTGCGATGGCGAAGTCTCGCATCGAGGTGGTGAGCAGAACGGCGATGCGTGCCGGTCGGCGTGCACCCAGGCCGAGGAGCCGGCCGATGCCGGCTGACCCGGCTATGAACACGACGAGGGCGCCCCCGATGGCGAGGTAGCGGGCCGAGAGGTGGACCTCCGCGGCGATGAGGGCGACGAGGGCAGCAACGGTGAACGTGGCGGTTCTGGTGGCAGCCCGTTCCGCTCGGGCTCCGACGGGTCCGAAGGCCCGGAGACAGAGTCCGGCGGCGAGAGGGAGCGCCACGACGAGGGCAAGGTTGGTGATGATGTGTCCGGGGTGTACCGAGGCATGGCCGACTTCGAGACCGAGGATCGGCCCTGCGACGGCAACCGCGGCGATGGTAGAACCGATGAGCACTCCGGCGGAAAGGGCGGCTTCGCCGCCGGCCATGGCCGTGGTGGCGACCGAGGCGATCTCGCACGGGGCAAGGCCGACGGTCATGACGCCGTTCCGGAGAGAGCCGGCGGCGACAAAACGGGATACCGCCCAGGACAGGGCGGGCAGCACCGTTACACCGGCAACGACGGCCGCCAGCAGGGGGCGCCAGCTCCCCAGCAGGCGGCGCAGCGCCGCAGGTGCGATGGTGACCGCGGTGGCGAAGACCAGGGCGGCGAGAAGGACATTGATGCCTTGGTGAGCGGCGAGCCACGCCAGCGGTGTCTGAACGGTCAGGCCGATGACCGCAGCAACGAGCACGGCGCCCAGTTCCGGGTAACCAGAGACGAGCTGACGGAGTCGATGCCACACGAGGTTCAGCTCCATTCGTCACAACTGGCCGGATACGGGCTTTGGTTTGATGCGAGTTGTATCGATGTTCTCAGTCGACGACGTGTTGGGCGTCATTGCCCATGTGTCCCCGCTCCGCGGTCAACGTGCTCGCGCAAGCGTAGGCGCGAGTTACGAGGACATCGGCAAGACGATCGTCTCTGACCGACCCAGCCACTGACGCGTTGCGGCAAGGGCTCTACTGATCAGCACCCCGGTTTGAGTGAAGTCGAACATCGACGGTTGTGAACCAGTTGGCACTGGGACAACGTGCACCGCCACCCGGGCGGACACCTCGGCCGGCGCCGTTGACTCACGGGGACCAGTCGCCGTGTGCATGGCGTGGAGCATGAGCTCCGGGGCGGTCTCCGGTGGAACGGCGAGCCCCTGGGCGGTGGGCAGGACCCAGATCTCGTCTGCCCCGAGCGCCTCGGCCTGGGCCACCGGGACATTGGCGGCGACGCCGCCATCGATGAGGCGTCGACCGTCGATCACCACAGGTGGGAAGACGCCGGGTATGGCCGAGCTGGCCAGGAGGGCATCGATAGCCACACCGGACGAAAGGACAACAGCTTCGCCGGTCATAAGGTCGGTGGCCATGACGTGAAGGGCCACGGCGGCCTCTTCGAGAAGGCGGAACCCTAGGGGGGCCCTTCTGATGAACGTCTGGAACTGATGGGGGTCGAAGAAGTGGTTCCCCCGGCCAACGGCTCCCGAGAGGAGGCGACGGAGGTTGAAGGGGAAGATGTCCTTGCGGCGTAAGCCGATCCATAGCTTGGCGAGGCTCTCGGTTCGGGCCGCGTCGGGCTGCCCAGCCATAAAAGCGCCGTTGAGGGCCCCGACCGACGACCCCACGATCACGTCGGGCGTAATCCCGGACTCGAGCAGGGCCTGCAGCATCCCCACTTGCGTGGCACCGAGGTTTCCTCCTCCGGCGAGGACGAACGCCGTCTTCGCGCCACGTGGCTCGGCGGCCAGGGGGACATCAACCATTGATGAGCGAGACAATGGTCACGATGGCGAGTTTCGGTCAGGGGCCTCCTGGGCCCGCCGGGCCTCCAGGTGACCGCGCAGATAGCCCAGGTCGCTCTCGAGCTCTCGGGCCACCGTCTCAACTTGGGCCAACTCTTGGCGGCCTTGTTCGATACGAGCAATCAGGGTGCATCGTTGCTCGCACAGCGACTCATAGATCTGCTCGACTGCGGCCAAGGGCATGCGAGGGACACCATCATCGTTACGCTGGGTCGGATGCCGCAATACCTCCTCGATGGTGGCCACCGACAATCCGAAACCCCGGAGCTCGCGGATTCGTTCCAGGCGTTCGACGTCAGCCTCGCTGTAGAGCCGGTAGCGGTTCTCGCTTCTGGTCGGGCAAAGGAGACCGCGCTCCTCGTAGTACTTGATCGTCCGAGCACTGAGACCGACCCGACGGGCGATCTCGCCCACCTTGATCACCGCCTCGTCACTGTCCACCACGATCTTCCTCCCGTGAAAGCCGAATATGGCTCACGACGTAGCGATGTATTACGTGAACGTTAGGATACATGATCATGCAGAACCAATTGTCACGCTCAAGCATGGCTGGAGTACGTCGTTCTTCTATCGAGGGCTGCTCTCTTCTGTTAGAAGCGGCCTTTTCGTCTAGGGAACGGGCTCGGATGCAGTTGAAGCAGTTATAGTTGTCTTGGTCGAACATGCACGTCAACGGACAACTTTAGTCCGGAAAGGGAGAAACTGTGGACCCACTGCCCGAGCACTTATCGGCTCCGACCGGGCGACTGGTCGCCCTGCGCCCGGTCGAGCCGCTCCGACCGGGCGCAGGGGAACCTGGATCGGTTCCATTTGGCGTGGCTCGGCAGAGTTCGTTGCAGACCGTCTTTCCGCCGATCGCCGACTACGCGTTTCTCTCGGACTGTGAGAACACGTGCCTGGTGGCGCCCACCGGGGCCATCGAGTGGCTGTGCCTTCCCCGACCTCACGACCCGAGCGTCTTTGGCACGATCCTTGATCGGGCGGCGGGCTCCCTTCGGCTGGCACCGGCAGATACCGCCGTGCCCGCCAACCGTCGATACGTGCCGGGCACGATGGTGCTGGCCACCACGTGGCAGACCCGGACCGGCTGGTTGGCCGTTCGTGACTTCATGGCCATCGGTGCCTGGCACCGCACGAGCGACCGCTCGGCGCTGCACCGGAGGACACCGGGCGACTTCGACGCCGACCATGTGCTCATCCGCACGGCGACGTGCCTCCACGGTTCCGTCGATGTGGTGCTCGGCTGCGAGCCGTCCTTCGACTACGGGCGGATCGACGCTCGATGGGACTATGCCGGCGCTGCGTATGACCAGGTCGTCACCACCAATCCCGATTTCATCCCACTCACGTTGGCCGGTGACCTGCGCTTGGGTATCGAACGGCGCGCCGTTCGGGCCCGGCATCGTCTTGTCGAGGGTGAGTCCTGTTATGTGGCGCTGAGCTGGTCCGATCGCCCACCTCCGGCCAACATGGACGAGGTGAGGGTTTCGATGGCGGAAACCGAACGCTTCTGGCGCGGTTGGGTCGACGGGGGGCGGTTCCCCGACCACCCCTGGCGAGAGCAGCTCCAGAGGAGCGCGATCACCCTGAAGGGCCTCACGTATGCGTCAACCGGCGCCCTGCTCGCCGCACCGACGACGTCCCTACCCGAACACCCCGGTGGACAGCGAAACTGGGACTATCGCTACACCTGGGTGCGGGACGCCGCCTTCACCCTCTGGGCTCTCCATGCCCTCTCCTTCGATGCCGAGGCCGACGACTTCCTGGCCTTCCTCGCTGATGTGATCGAGCCTGAAGGATCGGCCGACGGTGAACCCCCGGCGGAGCGCCTTCTCCAAGTGCTCTATGGGGTGGACGGGACGAGCGAGCTGCCCGAGTCCGAGCTCGATCACCTGTCCGGCTACGGCGGGAGCCGGCCGGTCCGCATCGGCAACGCCGCCTACAGCCAAGCGCAGTTCGACATCCTCGGCGCCATCGTCGATTGCGTCTACCAGCACACCCGCTCGCGGGACGCGTTGAGCGAGCGGGCCTGGAAGATCGTTATCCAGGCGGTGGACTCCGCAGTTCGCTGCTGGAGGCAGCCCGATCACAGCATCTGGGAGACGCGGGGGGAACCTCGGCACTTCACCTTCTCCAAGGTCATGTGCTGGGTAGCTGCCGACCGGGGTGCCCGTCTGGCCGCGCTCCGGGGCGAGACCGAAAGGGCCAACCAGTGGTGGGACGCTGCACTGGAGATACACGCTGATATCTGCGAGCACGGCGTCGACGCCGAGGGACGGTTCACCCAGTCGTACGGGTCGGACGAACTTGACGCGTCGCTCCTCTTGCTTCCTCTGGTTCGGTTCCTCCCACCCCAGGACGATCGGCTGCGCTCGACCATCCTGGGTATCGCCGACGAGCTCTCCTACCATGGCTTTGTCAGCCGTTACCGTACGGAGTCGACCGATGACGGCCTCGACGAACCAGAAGCCACCTTCACCGTCTGTTCGTTCTGGCTCGTCTCCGCATTGGTGGAGATCGGTGAGCTCGACTGGGCCCGAAAGCTCTGTGAGCGTTTGCTCGGATCAGCAAGCCCACTTGGCCTGTACGGGGAAGAGCTCGATCCGGTCACCGGGCGCCACCTGGGTAACTTCCCCCAAGCGTTCACCCATCTCGCGCTGGTCAATGCCGTTCTTCACGTGATCGAGGCGGAACGGCAGGACAACGATGAGCCGATGGGGCCGGCGGCGTCTCCGACCTGGTGGGCGGCGGCAGGACGAGACGAACGGGCGGGCACTAAGCCCGTGTGACCGGACAGGGCCGTGGTGGCGGGAGGACAACCCGCCTACGACGCTTGACCTGAGCGGTCCGTTAGTTCATACTTACCGTTCGTGGCCGCTTACACACCAGGAGATGAATGGGACATCTTGGGCGATCGCACCAGGCGCGCCATCGTCGAGTGCCTCGCCGGGGGGCCGCGGGCCGTCGGTGAGCTCGCCGGCGAGTTGCCCGTGAGCCGGCCGGCGGTGTCCCAGCATCTGAAGGTGCTCAAGGATGCGGGTCTGGTCAGCGAGCAGGCCGTGGGCACCCGCCGGATCTATCGGCTCAATCCGATTGCAGTGGAAGCCCTGCGCGATCAGCTGGACACGTTCTGGAACCGAGCGTTGGCCGGGTACGGGCACGAGGTCGAACAACCGAAGGTGGATGGATCATGACCGAGACAACGCCAGTGGTGGTCCGCAGGCAGATCGTCGTGGAGGCGCCGATCGAGCGAGCCTTCGCCGTGTTCACCGAGCGGTTCGGGGACTTCAAGCCGCCGGAGCACAACCTACTCGGGGCACCGATCG
>DASXMT010000508.1:0-25497 GCA_036495505.1 Acidimicrobiales bacterium
CGGGCTCCACCTGATGGAGAGCGTGACGCCCACCCAGCGATGGGGTGTCACCTGCGGTCCCTGGGGCACGGTCTGCAACGGTCCCGACTACGCCGATCCGGTGCCGGGTGTCACCGTGGCCCTCAAGAACGGCTGGAAGTACGACCCCGCCTGCGTCAAGCAAGACGAATCATGTCCGTGGCAGGTCAACGGCATGGGATGGGTGGAGGGCAAGGACCGCAATTACGTTCTCGCTGTGCTCACCACCGACGATCCCGCCGGGAAGAAGGGCACCGACGGATTCGACTACGGGATCGCCACTGTTCAAGGGGTGTCCCAACGCATATGGGACAACCTGGCGCCCGCCGCCGCACCCTGAGTCGACTGCGCCGGTTGTCGTATGAAGCAGTGAGCGACTGGACCGAGCGGGACGAGGATCGTGCTCCCATTTGCCCCTACTGCGGTGTCACCATGCTTCCCGCAGATCCGTCGACTGTGATCGATACGCGGTTCGTATGCGAGAACCCGGGGTGCGACGCCTTCGGGGAGATCGATGGCATGGATGGAGCCTGAGCTCTATGACCGGAGCCCGTTCTAGGTAGTGGGAAGCACGCGCCGAGCGGCGAGTTGAGCCGTCGTCGGCCAACGAGCCTTCGACGCCCATCCCATGCGTTCGAACACCCGCAGCAGGCGAGCCGACGAGTCGAGCTGGCCGACGTCGCAGCCATGGCGAGCCAGTGCGGGGAAGGCATGGTGCGTGTTGTGCCACGAGTCACCGAAGCTCAGCACGGCGAGCCAGGCGATGTTCCCGCTCTGATCGCTGGTCCGATACGGGTGCTTGCCGAACATATGGGCCAGCGAGTTGACGCCCCAGGTCACGTGGTGCAGGAGGGCGATGCGAACGCCCCCTGCCCACAGCAAGGCCAGAAGTGCTCCGGCAAGGCTCTGGGTCACGGCCCATCCCAATCCGAAGGGCACGATCAACGTCAGGGCCATCCAGAGCGGTGTGAGTTTCGACACGATGACCATGTCCCGATCGGCCAGGAGGTCACGACTCCATTTCTCCGGGTTGGACTGCGTTCCCGCGAAGAGCCATCCGACATGAGCATGGCCCAAACCCCGGAGCTGGGAAAAGAAGCCCGGGCCGAAGCCGGTGGGCGAATGGGGGTCTCCCGGCTGGTCGGCGTAGACGTGGTGCCGCCGGTGATGCGACACCCAGCTGATCACCGAGCCCTCCATGGCCATCGACCCACAGACGGCGAGGGTGATCCGAAGCCACCGGTGGGCTTTGAAGCTCTTGTGGGTCAACAGGCGATGGAAGCCGAGGGCAATGCCATGGCCGGTGATGGCGTACAAGACCACAGCCAGGACGAGATCGAACCAGCCGATGCCGTGATGCCAGAAATGTTGCGCTGCCCACGCAACTGCGGCAACCGGGATGACCACGACGGCGGCGGTAAACAGCCGGCCGGACCAGCCGGGGGCCACGGTCGGATCAGGTGCCGTGACCGGTTCGGCAGGCCTTTCCGCGGTAAGCACGGAGGTCGCCGTCATGGGTTGCAAGGCGCCACGACGGGCGCGCCAAGATAGCGGTGAGAGAAGCCAGGCATTTTCGAGCTCCAGTCGAGGTGGAATAAGCCAACTCGGGTCCGGACTCGAACGGGCTGCGCCAACAGTGCGCTAGCGGTAGCGCCACCGTAACACGATGAGGCTCGACATTATAGGCGGCAGGTCTCTTATTTAGTCTTATTTACGTGCGCCCGTCCAAAGGGCGCGCCGCTCAGTCGGGAACGATGCGGATGTGTGATGTCTGGCTCGATGGGGTTCGGTGGATCACCATCTCGTCGGCCAGCCGGCTGGGCGCAGAGGCGATACGCGGCATGCCGAGGGGGGTGGTCGATCGGCTTGATGCCAGGTAAGCGCGGACTCGACCGGCCAGGTCAGTGATGTGGGCCGCATCACCGGGATCGTCGCAGGCATCGGCGGCCAACTCGAGCACACCGGCGGCCTCGACCAGAAGCTCCATACCTGTAGTTGGTTCCTCTGTCATGGGGTGCCGAAGAACTTCGTACGGCAGTCCGGACACACCCACCATTTGGCGTCGAGGGTCGGATCGGTCGACGAATTGATGGAGAAGAATTCCCGGCACCGCCCGCACTGTCGAGGAGGCGACCCCTCGGACCCGGTCGGCAGCGTCGGGGGCTCTGTGGTTGTTTCGTTCCCCATGATGGGATCTTCGATCCTGTCTCCGGAAGCGGGGACGCTCGGGCTCTCGGTGAGCCACCCCGACCGTACACCGCGATGGTCGATGGACCGGACCGAATGGTCGATCGACTGCGCCGCGCAGTGGTCCACTCACGCGCACCGGGCCGGCTCCAGGCCGTCGTGTACCTGACGCCCCGGTCAGTCGCGGCGTGCAGCCAGGCGCCGAAGAGGCGGCAGGGTGGGCGGGGGCTGCCGGCGGGGCGGCAGATCAGCCAAGAGCTCGGCCGTCGCCTCGAGCACCTGGCGGACCGCTCGCTCGAAGGCCTCTTCGGTGCGGGGTGAAGACGACTGCACCCCGCTGACCTTTCGGACGTACTGGCGGGCGGCTGCCTCGATCTCTTGTGGTGTGGCCTCGGGCTGGAGCCCGCGGAGGGTTGTGATGTTGCGGCACATGATGACGAGGTTAGGAGGGCCGGGCTCGCTCCTGCCACCGTCGGTCAGCGGGCCGCCGCGTACGCCGCCATGATGCCTGCTCGGCGTTCGGGGTCGAGGTGCTTGACCGCTTCTCGCACGGTGACCCCGGAGGCGCGCGCCACCCTGGGCTCGATCCAACCGGCGACCAGGTCGGGCCGCTGCCGTCCCGTCTCGCGCAGGACCCAGCCGATGGCCTTGCGAATGAAGAACTCCCGCTCGTCGAGCATGGCGTCTGCGTAGCGAGCAAACCTCTCGAAGTCGCCCCCTCCTTGTCGGAGGGGGACCAAGAGGGACAGCAGGGCTGATCGCCGCATCCAGAAGTCCCGCTCCGACGCCCACCGGTCGAGCACCGGGCGCCATGCCTTCGGCTCGGAAACGACCAGGGAGCCGACCACGTCTGCGGCGAGGGAGTCGACGTACGCCCAGGTTCGCGCCGTGCGGAGCAGGTGCTCGAGTCCCGGCCCATCGTCAATGCCCAGAGTGCCGGGCGCGGCCAACTTGAGCAGCTCCACCACGGCCATGCGGTGCTCGTGGATGCCCGATTCCCACAGACGGTCGACGGCGGCCATGAGCTGCTCGTGATCAAGTCCACCGCGTTGCCCCCAAGCGTGTCGCACCACCTGGCGCGCCGCCGGCACGCCGACGCCGAGGAAGACGAGCTCGCTCTTGAGGTAGGCCCGCTCCTTCTCGGCGCGGTCGGAGTCGGCCCCCTGGGCCAGCCGCGACTCGATGTACTTCACCACCGCAGCTGCATCGCCCACCGGGGCCAGCTTCGCGCATCTACGTCGGTATGGTGGTGCGATGGCCCGGTTGCTCGTGGTGCACCACACGCCCTCACCGGCCATGCACGCCATGTTCTTGGAAGCGTTGGCCGGAGCGAACGACCCGGCGATCGGCGGAGTCGACGTAGTGGTGCGGCCGGCGTTGACCGCCTCCGCCACCGACGTCCTGGGAGCCGACGGCTACCTTCTGGGGACGCCGGTCAACCTGGGGTACATCTCGGGCGCCCTCAAGCATTTCTTCGATCAGATCTACTACCCGTGCCTGGAAGCGACGATGGGCCGGCCCTTCGGCGCCTATCTCCACGGGGACAATGACACGACGGGAGCGATACGGGCCATCGATGCCATCACCACCGGCCTGTCGTGGCGGCGTGTGCAGCAGTACGTGACCGCCACTGGTCCTGTCGACGGATCCCTCCTGACCCAGTGTCGGGAGCTGGGTGGGGCTCTGGCCGCCGGTCTGTCGCTCGGTATCTAGTTCGTTGGTTATGTAGTTCGCTCAGTACCTAGGCTTTGTGCATGTCCGGGGAACTGAACACCGAGGAACTGCTCACCACGACGCGGGTTGTGCGAAAGCGCCTGGACTTCGAGAGGCCGGTGGCGCGATCGGTGATCGGGGAGTGTCTTTCCGTCGCCGTTCAGGCGCCGACCGCCTCCAATCGTCAGGAGTGGCACTGGGTGTTCGTCACCGACTCCGACACCAAGCGGGCACTCGCCGATCTGTACCGCTCCGACGACGGTGACTACCGGCGCCTCCCGTTCCCCGAGCTCGGCGACCAGGACGTGCGAGCGCAGCGAGCCGACGCCGTTGGTTCGTCGGCCGCCTATCTGCGAGAGCACATGCAAGATGCCCCTGTCCTCCTGGTGCCGTGCCACCTGGGCCGGGTGGATGATGCCCCGGTGGCCACGCAGGCCGCCCTCTGGGGTTCGTTGCTTCCTGCCGTATGGAACCTCTTTCTGGCCCTGCGGACCCGGGGCCTCGGGGCCGCGTGGACCAGCGTCCATCTCCGCCACGAACGCGAGGCGGCCGAATTGCTCGGGATCCCCTACGAGTCCTACACGCAGGGTGGTCTCTTCCCGATCGCCTACACCAAGGGAACGGAGTTCCACCCCGCAGCGCGGCGCCCGTTGGCCGAGATCGTCCACTGGGAGCACTGGTAGACCGGGAGTGCCTCCTGGGGCCATTCCTGCTCGTGCTTGCCCGCATCGTGGCCTAAGTTGCACGTGACTGGGCACGGCATCGAACCGGTCAGAGCAGGATGGGGGCATGAGGGATAGGTCAGCAGTCGACGAGCCGACCTCGGGGGAAGGCCTCGGGGAGGCCCGCGTGCTTTCGGGCCCCGCCCTGCGCCTCCTCAAGGCCGCCGACACCCTCTTCTACTCCCAGGGTGCACCGGCCACGACTGTTCGGGAGATCACCAACGCCTGCGGCCTCAGCCCCGGGGCGATGTACAACCATTTCACCTCGAAGGACGAGCTCCTCTACGTCCTGGTGCAGTACCGCCACGCCCGGCTGGAAGAGGACGTGGTCGCCGCGCTGGCGCCGTTGGACGGTGACCCTGTCGCTGGGCTGACCGCCATCGTCAGGGTGTACGTTCGCATGCACCTTGGTGGGAAACAGAGCGCACAGGTGGCCAACCGCGAGTACCGGCACCTGTCGGGACCCCAGCTCGAGGAGGTGCTGGCCATCCGCCGGCGTCTCCGCCAGCGCACGGTTCACGTACTGAAAGAGGGGGCGCGCACGGGAGCCTTCGACATCTGGGGCCGGCCCGAGTCGAGCTCGTTCACGATCACCGCGGCGACCATCCTCGACATGTGCATTCACAGCAGCCAATGGCTCCACGAGGGTGGTCCCATGGGCATCGACGAGCTCGAGCACTATTTCGTGACCATGGCCATGCGCATGGTGGGCTGCGTCGACGGGGTGTAGACGGCTCGGTGCGGGGGGGGAGGGCGGCGCCAGGTACTGTGACCCGCCGTGGCCAAGAACGCGCGACGGCCGTCCCGGCCCCTGGCTCCCGCCCGGTTCCTCGAGGGGCTGAACCCCCGCCAGCGTGAAGCGGTCGAGCACGGGTCGGGTCCGCTGCTGGTGGTGGCCGGTGCGGGCTCGGGGAAGACGAAGGTCCTCACCAGCCGTATCGGCTATCTGATCGCCACCGGCCAGGTCAGTCACGATCGGGTCCTGGCCATCACCTTCACCAATAAGGCAGCCCGGGAGATGAAGGAACGTCTGGGTGCTTCTCTCGGCACCCTGGCGGGAGAGATGTGGGTGTCCACGTTTCACGCCGCCTGCGCCCGAATGCTGCGGCCCTACGCCGAGCGCGTGGGGCTGAAGGAGAACTTCACCATCCTCCAAGAGGATGATTGCAAGCGTCTCCTCCGGGATATCACCGACGACGTGGGACTCGATCACAAAGAGATGCCCGTCGGAGGGACCAAGGCAGCCATCAGCATGGCCAAGAACGGCCTCGTCGACGAGCGAGCCCTCTCGCTGGCTGCCACCGACAAGAAGGCTGCCGGTCGGGCCCGGATCTTTCGCGAGTACCAGGCTCGGATGCAGCGGGCCAACTCGGTGGACTTCGACGACCTTTTGGTCCACGTGGTGACCCTGCTGACCGAGCACGACGACGTTCGGGCGCACTACCAGGGCCTGTTCGACCACGTACTGGTCGACGAGTACCAGGACACCAACCGCGCCCAGAGCGCAATCGTGGAGCTGCTGGTCAGCGGGCACGGCAACCTCTGCTGCGTCGGTGACGGGGATCAATCGATCTACGGGTTCCGGGCCGCCGACGTCGGGAACATCTTGAACTTCGACCACACCTTTCCCGGCACGGTGACGGTCACGCTGGAGCAGAACTACCGGTCGACGGAGACCATTCTGGATGCCGCCAACGCCGTCATCGCCCGCAACGAGAGCCGCCCCGACAAGACCCTCTGGAGCCAGGCCGGCGAGGGAGCCAGGATCGTGGTGCGCGAGGCGGACGACGACGCCGACGAGGCCTCCTGGCTGGCCGACGAGGTGGCCTCGTTGGTGGCCAGAGGATCCCGGCCGGGAGACGTGGTCGTGCTGTGCCGGGCCAAGGCCCTGGCCCGACCGGTGGAAGGGGCGCTCGTACGCCACGGCCTCCCCTGCAAGACGGTGGGAGGCACCCCTTTCTTCGAGCGCAGGGAGATCAAGGACCTCATGGCCTATCTGGGCATGGCCGTGAACCCGGACGACGAGCTCTCGTTCCGTCGCTGCGTGAACGTGCCGCGACGAGCCGTCGGGGACAGCAGCATCAAGCGACTGCGCGCCTTCGCCCGGACCTACGCCCTCCCTTTGAGCGAGGCCCTCGATCGTCGGGGAGAGATCGACGAGATGCCCAAGTTGGCGGCCGAGGGCCTGGGCCTGTTCATGTCCCTGCTCGATCGCATGCGAGCGGCCGACGCCACCGATGGACCGGCGGCAGCCGTCGACGAGATACTGGCCGACGGTCGCTTCATGCGCGAGCTCCTGGACAAGGCCATTGACGAGGAGGAAGAGCTGTACCGGGCTGAAAGCGTGGAGCAGTTCCGCGCCATTGCCGCCGACCACCGCAGCATGTCCGACCTGTTGGAGATGGCCGGCCTGCTCTCGCTGGCCGACGACATCGATGACGATGGATCACGTGTCCTGTTGATGACCATCCACGCGGCCAAGGGCCTCGAGTTCCCCAACGTGTTCGTCGTCGGGATGGAAGAGGGCGTCTTCCCCGATCGGCGTTGCCTCGACGGTGCCGACCTGGAAGAGGAACGTCGGCTGGCCTACGTGGCCATCACCCGGGCCAAGCTTCGCCTCTACCTGTCGCATGCCCGGCGGAGGCGCACGGTGCATCAGGTCCAGGAGAGCGAGCGAAGCCGCTTCCTCGATGAGATCCCCGGGGAGCTGATCGACGGCCTGGATGAGCCCATGGCGCCCTCGGTCGAGGGTGCGCCGGACCGGTTCGCGTTGCTCAAGGCGAACCTGGGCTTGTAGGCGCCTCAGGGCCCACGGGCTGTCTGGCTGCAGTCGTGTTGGCCGGACCCGTGGGCGTCGGGGCGTCGGCCCTGGCCGCTTGGGGCGAGACGTCGGGTAGATCGATCCCTGCGGCCCGCACGGCCTCGGCCGCGTCCGCGCTCCGATAGGTGGCCGGCTCCAGACCGGCGGCGTCGAGCAGCTCATCGAGAGCGAGCGGGATGTCGGCGGCCAGGTGCCACACCTTGGGGATCGCCTCGGGGCAGGCCATGATGCCCCAGTACAGGACGCCGCGGTAGCTCATGATGGTGATGTTCACGCCCAGGCCGTCTGTGACCGGGCCCAGGGGAAACCCGGCCTGGAGCTCGGCTCCTCCGAAATAGAGGGGAAAGTCGGGACCGGGAACATTGGAGATCACCAGGTTGGCGATGGGTCGGTGTCGGTCGGCCAGCTTCATCCGGCTGTAGATCCTGGCGCCGGCGGCGAAGACGTTCGGCGTGGCGTGCTCGGCCCAGTTGAGGAGGGTCTCCGCCCCCAGCGCGTTGTGTTCCTCCTTGGCTCCCTTGGTGCCTTGGTGAATAGCCTCCAACCGCGCCAGAGGGTCCTCGAGTTGCGCCGGCAGCTGCACGAACATCGACGACACCTTGTTGGAGCCGGCCATGTCCGGGTTGCTGGGTCGGACCGACACCGGAACCACGGCCACCAACGGCTTGTCGGGCAGCTCGTCGCCGTCGATGAGAAACCGCCGGAGCGCCCCTGTGCAGATGGCCAAGACCACGTCGTTGACCGTGGTGCCCATGGCGTCTTTCAGCCGTTTCACATCGTGGAGGCCGACGGCGGAGAGGGCCACCGACCGCCGCCTGGTGAGGGTTCCGTTGAACGAGGTCCGGGGAGCGGACAGGGGTAGCGCCGCCTTACCCAGCCCCGGACGACTCTCTGATCCCTGACGCACCTGGCGGACGTGCAGGATGCGCCGCCCAGTGGTGAACACGTCCTTGGCTATTTCGAAGGGGCGCATGGTCCGGACCATGACGGCCAGGGTGATCAGCTCGAGGCTCGAGGGCACGTGGCTGTCGACGATGCCTGGTTCCGGGGCCGGGCGCTCTGCAGGATCGGGTTCCAGGTCGAAGAGCACCGACAACAGCTCCGCCCCGGAGACTCCATCCACAGTCGAGTGGTGCATCTTGGCAATGAACCCGATGCGGCCATCGGACAGGCCTTCGATGATCCACATCTCCCACAGAGGCCGGGCCCGATCCAGAGGTCGACCGGTGATGTCGCCGGCGATGGAGGCCAGCTCGCGGAGGCCCCCGGGGCCGGGGGCAGCAGCCAACCGGACGTGGTAGTCGATGTCGAAGTCAGGATCGTCGATCCACACCGGGTGGCCGAAGCGGAACGGGACCTCGACCAGCCGGCGTTGGAAGACCGGGGCGTAGGGAATGCGCTTGGCGATGAACTGCTTCAACGCCTCAAACGAGTATCCCCCGGGGATGGTGGCAGGATCGATGATCGTGGTCATGGCCACGTGCATGTGGAGGGTGGGGGTCTCCAAGTAGAGAAAGCTGGCGTCCAGCCCGGTCAGTCGTTCCACGATGCCTCTTGCCGTAGTGCTTTGATGGAGTGGTGCCCTGGGTGTTCTTCGGCGTCAGCTTGGTCGGTGCCGGACTCGTGGTCAACGCCTTCTTCCCCTTCCGGCGGGAGCCGTTGACCGTGGTCAGCTTCGCCCTCGGGTGGCTGGCCGGGGAACTTCCGATACAGATGATCGTGGTGCAAGGGGCCCTTACCGCCGTGTTCGCCTGGGCCGGTGCATTTCACGCCTGGCCGGGATGGCTCGGCCTGGCCATCGCCGTGGCCTCGTGGGGTGGTCTGGCCCGTCTGGCCGTCATCAGCCATCAGGCAGGTCATCTAGTGACAACGTCCCTGGACGACGCGACTGGCGGTCCGGTTCCCGCCGAGGGCATCGACCTGACGCCGGCATGGAACTACTGGTGGCGATTGGCCATCGCCGTGCCGTTCCGGTGGCGGTCGATCCGGCGGGTCAAGAACATCGACTATTGGGGCGACGACAACTACCGACACAAGCTCGACATCCTCCAGCGCCGCAGCGGACACCCTGAGCGGGGCCCGGTCCTCCTGTATATCCACGGCGGCGCCTGGATGACCGGGGACAAGAAACAACAGGGCATCCCCATGATGCATGAGCTCATCGAGCGAGGTTGGGTCTGCGTCGCCATCAACTACCGGCTGAGCCCACGGGCCACCTGGCCCGAGCACATCGTCGACTGCAAGCGGGCCCTGGTCTGGGTCCATGAGCACATTGCCGAGTACGGCGGGGACCCTGAGTTCGTCGCCGTGTCCGGCGGCTCGGCAGGCGGCCACTTGTCGTCGCTTCTGGCTCTTACCCCGAACCAGCCCGAGTGGCAGCCCGGATTCGAGGACGCCGATACCACGGTCCAGGCGTGTGTGCCCTTCTACGGCGTCTACGACCTCACCGGCGACCCCGAGACCTCGGGGGCCTACGGCCCCGGCCTGGTGGAGCTACTCGGGAGGCGGGTGTTCAAGACCACCATCACCGATCGTCCCGGGCTCTTCCGGCAGGCGTCGCCCACCTATCGGGTCAATGCCGCCGCCCCGCCCATGTTCGTGCTCCACGGCGTGAACGACACCTTGGTGCCGGTCACCATGGCCCGGGACTTCGTGGCCCGGTTGCGTGCGGCCTCCGGGTCGACGGTGGCCTACGTCGAGCTCCCCCGCACCCAACATGCCTTCGACGTGCTGGCCTCGATCCGGTGCCGGCACACCACCATGGGCTCAGTCCGGTTCCTGGAGGCGATCCGGCGGAGGTCCGGGGCCGGAGCCATCACCGAAAGACCAGGGAAAACCGTTAGCACCGAGGGTCCACACTCCCGGCCATAGGGGGCCAGAGCAGGACCGTCAGTCCTCGTCGGCCAGGACCACGTCGACGGATGCCTGGTCACCCTCGTGGGTGACCAGCTCGGCCACTCCGCCGGCGTCGCGGAGATCGTCCTCGGCCAAGGTCAGGACGGCCAGCCGGGCCGGCTGATCGGTGACGGTGAGCACGGCGACCGGAGCCCGCATGGATCGCTTGCCGGCCGTCTTTGCTCGCCGGATCTGGCCCAGGACCCCGGACACCACCTCGAGGACGACGGGGTCCGCGCCGTCTGCCGGATCGGTGAGCTCGCTTCGGACGGGCCAAGCTGCCTGGTGCACCGATCCCGCTTGCCACCACGACCAGACCTCCTCGGTGACGAAGGGAAGGAAGGGGGCGAGCAGCCGGAGTTGGGTGGACAGGGCCAGGGCCAGGGCACTCCGAGCCGATGCCGGCCCCGGCTGGGCCGGGTCACCGTAGGCCCGGGTCTTGACCAGCTCGAGATAGTCGTCGCAGAACGACCAGAAGAAGGCCTCGGTTCGCTCCAACGCCCGGGCGTAGTCGAAGCCCTCGAAGGCGACGGTGGCCTCTTCGACCACATCGGACAGCCGGGACAGCATGGAGCGATCGAGGGGCGCGGTCACTGCGGCCCGACCGGGCACGGTGACCGCGCCGTCCTCGGCGAGGAGGCGTCCGAGGGCGAACCGCGAGGCGTTCAACACCTTGATGGCCAGGCGGCGGCCCACCTTCATCTGACCCTCGTCCACCGCGGTGTCGGTACCCGGTCGACCGCTGGCGGCCCAGTAGCGCACAGCGTCGGCGCCGTGCTGCTCGAGCAGGGGGAGGGGGGTGATCACGTTCCCCTTGGACTTGGACATCTTCTTCCGCTCGGGGTCGAGCACCCAGCCCGAGATGGCTGCGTTGGCCCAGGGGAGGGTGCCGTGCTCCAGCTCCGAACGCACCACCGTGGTGAAGAGCCAGGTGCGGATGATGTCGTGCCCCTGGGGTCGGAGGTCCATGGGGAAGACCCGCTCGAACAGATCGGGATCGGTACCCCATCCTCCGGCGATCTGGGGGGTGAGGGACGACGTGGCCCAGGTGTCCATCACGTCGGGATCACCGACGAATCCCCCCGGGGCCCATCGCTGGGCTTCGGTGTAGCCGTCGGGGACATCGGTCGAAGGGTCGATCGGAAGGCGGTCCTCGTCGGCCAGCAGCGGCGCGCTGAAGTCGATGGTCCCCTCGCCGTCCACCGGGTACCAGACGGGAAAGGGGACACCGAAGAACCGTTGCCGGGAGATGTTCCAGTCCGCACTCAATCCCTCGACCCACGAGGCGTAGCGGTGGGCCATGTAGGGCGGGTGCCAGGCCAGCTCCTGCCCCCGGGCCAGAAGCCGCTCCTTGAGATCCAGTGTGCGCACGAACCATTGACGGGACGAGACGATCTCCAGCGGTCGGTCGCCTCGTTCGTAGAACTTGACCGGATGGGTGATGGGCATCGGTTCGCCAATGAGGGCGCCGGTCTCGGAAAGGAGCTCGACGATGCGGCTCTGCGCCTGTTTGACCGTGCGCCCGGCCAGCTCGTCGTAGTTCCCGGCCGCCGTCATCGGATCGTCGGACTCCCAGCCCGGCTCGCCCCAGGGCACGGCACCGAGCCGGCCGTCTCGCCCGACGATGGCCCGCGTGGCCAAGTCGAGCTCCCTCCACCACACCACGTCGGTGGTGTCACCGAACGTGCACACCATGGCGATGCCCGAGCCCTTCTCCGGATCGGCCAGCTCGTGGGCCACGACCGGCACCCGCACCCCGAACAGGGGCGTGACCACCTCGGTCCCGAACAGAGGTCGGTAGCGCTCGTCGTCGGGATGGGCCACAAGGGCGACGCACGCCGGAAGGAGCTCGGGGCGGGTGGTCTCGATGTCCACGCCGCCGGGCTCTCCTCCCGCCCGCGGGAAGCGCAGGCGGTAGTAGGCGCCTGGGCGTTCCCGATCCTCCAGCTCGGCCTGGGACACGGCGGTGCGGAAGTCGATGTCCCACAGGGTGGGGGCGGTCTGCTGGTAGGCGTGGCCGCCGGCCACCAGGTGCAGGAATCCCCGTTGCGAGACCCGCTGCGAGTTCTCCGAGATGGTGGCGTAGGTGTGCGACCAGTCGACCGAGAGCCCGAGGGTGCGCCACAGGTGCTCGAAGACGCGTTCGTCCTGCTCGGTCAGCTGGTGGCACAGGGCCACGAAGTTGGGTCGCGAGACTGCGATGGGGTCCTTCCCCGGCTTTTCGGGCGGCGTGAAGTCGGGGTCGTAGGGGAGCGCGGGATCGCAGCGGACCCCGAAGTAGTTCTGCACCCGGCGCTCGGTCGGAAGGCCGTTGTCGTCCCACCCCATGGGGTAGAACACCGACTTGCCCCGCATGCGCTGGAACCGGGCCACCGCATCGGTGTGGGTGTACGAGAAGACGTGGCCCACGTGGAGTGATCCCGACACCGTGGGTGGGGGGGTGTCGATGGAGAACACCCGGTCCCGAGGAGCCGACCGGTCGAACGCATAGGTTCCGTCCGCCTGCCAGCGATCGGACCAGGTGCGCTCGAGGCCTTCCAGGCCAGGCCGGTCAGGAACGCCGGCGGGGCGGCCCCTGTCGGGGCGCGGCGTTGTCGCGTCGGCACTCATGGTCGCGTTACCGTACCCTGCGTGCTGCGCCTTCATGACACTGCCACCGGCGAGGTGTCCGAGCTCAGGCTCCGGACGCCCGGCGAGGTGTCCCTGTACGTGTGCGGGCCGACGGTGTACGACGCTCCCCACCTCGGCCACGGCCGCATGGCCCTGGTCTTCGACGTGCTCCGCCGCTATCTGCTGTTCCGTGGGCTCCGGGTCACCTACGTCTCCAACATCACCGACATCGACGACAAGGTCATCGAGCGTGCGTCGGAGCGAGGCGTGGCGACGGACGAGCTGACCGCACGCTACGAGGGGGTCTGGTGGGAGGCGGTCGACGCCCTCGGCGTGCTCCATCCCGACGATGCCCCCCATGCCACCGGCTATGTGGATCGAATGGTGGCAGTGATCGGCGAGCTGGTGTCGCGGGGCGTGGCCTACGAGACGTCCGACGGGGTCTACCTTTCGGTGGCCGACGTGCCCGGCTACGGGCTGCTGGCCCACCAGCCCCTGGACTCGCTGCGGTCGGGGACCCGGGTGGAGGCAGTGGAGGAGAAGCGGTCCCCTCTCGATTTTGTGCTGTGGAAGAAGGCCAAGCCCGGCGAGCCCACCTGGGAATCGCCGTGGGGCCCGGGCCGGCCCGGTTGGCACACCGAGTGCGTGGTCATGTCCCTCGACCTCCTGGGCGACGGGTTCGACGTCCACGGTGGGGGACTCGACCTCGTCTTCCCCCACCACGAGAACGAGCGGGCCCAGGCCGTGGCCTTGGGTCGCGACTTCGCCCATCACTGGGTGCACAACGGGTGGGTCACCGTGGACGGCGAGAAGATGTCGAAGTCCCTCGGCAACTTCACCTCGCTCGACGACCTGCTGGCCCGCAGCGATGCTCGCGCCTACCGGCTCTTGGTCCTGCGTTCGCACTACCGCTCACCCATCGAGGTGACCCCGGAGACGGTGACCGACGCCGAGGCCGGGCTCGCTCGCCTGGACGAGCTGGCCCGCCAGTGCCGTCCGGTCGATCCCCTGGCCGATGGGCCGGTGGTCTACGGAAAGGGGTCCGCCCAGAATCTGGATGTCGACGCCGTCGACCGCTTCTGCGCGCGGATGGACGATGACCTCGACACGCCTGGCGCACTGGGCGGCCTCTTCGAGCTGGTGCGCCGGGCCAACCGGGCATCCGACGCCGGCGACGCCGACACGGCCTCACGGCTGGCCACCACGGTCGCCGTCCTGTGCGGCTCGTTGGGTCTGGCCCTGCGGACCCGAGAAGATGACGAAGTGGATGCTCCGACGGCACAGCTGATCGCCGAACGGGATGCCGCCAGGTCGGCTCGGGACTGGGCGCGGGCCGACGACCTCCGTGACCAGCTCGTCGGCCTGGGGTGGGTGGTGGAGGACTCGGCCACCGGGACCAGGGTTCGGCGCCAGTGAACGCTTGGTGAACGACGGGCGAAAAGTGGGTTGTGCGGGCCAGGGCTGCTAGCGTTTCTCGCCGAGAAGGTCCGAGAAGGTTCAGCGTCGTCGAGTTGCTCGCAGGTCGGGTGGCATCGCATGGCCCTCCGAGGCGGTCCCTCTCTGCAAGTAACGTTTGCAGGAAAGGGGAATGCCACCGTGGCATCCGGAACAGTTAAGTGGTTCAACGCCGAGAAGGGCTTCGGGTTCATCTCGCAGCCCAGTGGCGGGCCTGATGTCTTCGTACATCACTCCGCCATTCAAATGAACGGCTTCCGAAGCCTTGAAGAAGGTCAGGCGGTCGAGTTCGACGTGCAGGAGGGCCCCAAGGGCCTGCAGGCTGTCGACGTCCGCCCCGCAGCGGGCTAGCAACATCGGGTCCGAACGGGCCATCGGCCCGTATTCGGACCACCGGTCGGCTCCCCGCCCATCGTCGTCACGGCGAACGCGGCGGTGAGGTACCGGTTCCACTCTCGAGATCGCGCAGCGCCGCCGATCGAGTCCCCGGTTGAGGGTGCCCGTCGGCGTGTGCCGCCCGGTTTCGGGATCATCTGGACCACCGTCGCTGTCGACCTGGTCGGCTTCGGCATGGTCTTCCCATTGCTCCCGCTCTACGCGAGACGATTTGGCGCGTCTCCGGCCACGATCGGTGTGCTGGTGGCCTCGTTCTCGGCCGCCCAGTTCGCGCTGGCTCCGGTGTGGGGGCGCCTCTCCGACCGGATCGGCCGCAAGCCCGTCCTCATCCTGTCCCTGGTGGGCACGGCGGTGGGCAGTCTGGCCACCGGTCTGGCCGGGAGCATCTGGCTGCTGTTCGTGGCCCGGATCATCGACGGTGGGTCGGGAGGCTCGCTCGGTGTAGCCCACGCCGCCGCGGCCGACCTGGCCGAGCCGGCGGAGCGTCCTCGACTGTTCGGGCTCCTCGGGGCCGCCTTCGGGGTCGGGTTCGTGGCCGGACCGGCGTTGGCGTCGCTCTCCGCGCTCGGGGGAGCGCGCCTTCCGTTCCTCATCGCCGCTGGAATCGCCGCCGCGAACGCAGTCGTCGCCATCATTCGGTTGCCCGAGACCCATCCCCGATCGGCCAGGCAGCGGTCGGCCGCTCAGCGATCGGAGGCGGAGCGTGCCGCCCCCACCGCGGCAAAGACCTCGCAGCGCCGGGTGCTCATCGCCCTGGGCGTGGCCACGGTCTGCAGCATCAGCGCCTTCAGCGCCTTCGAGGCCGTCTTCGCCCTCTACGCCAACAACCGCGCCTCGCTGGGACTGTCGGGCACCGGGGCCGTGTTCGCTGTCATCGGAGTGCTCATCGTGGTGGTGCAGACCCAGTTGGTACACCGCGTCGTGGCCTGGCTCGGCGACGCCGTCACCCTGATCGCGGGGTTGGTCATCCAGACCATCGGCCTGGTCCTGCTCCCGACGGCACACTCGCTGGCCGGGCTGGCCCTGCCCCTGGTGGTGCTGACCGTCGGGCAAGGTCTGGTCAGCCCGACCCTGTCCCTACTGGTGGCCGGGCGCGCCCCCTCGTGGCGGCGGGGCGGCGCCCTCAGCATCCAACAGGGCCTCTCCAGCCTGGCCCGGGTCATCGGGCCGGCCTTCGGCGGGTGGCTGTTCACGCTGCGGGGCGGCACCGGCGCCTTTCTCGTTGGCGCCGGGGTCACCGTGGTGGCGGTGGCCGCCTCCGTGCTGGTCGCGGTGGATCGGGGGGGCATGAGCGGGTCTGACCTGGGAAAAGAGGCGGTTGCTGGTAGTTGATCCCTCCAGGGGTTACTATGCAGTAACAACGGATAGCACTTGTGATGGGCCGCTGTGGCGCGCTCGATGGTGACGACCCGAGAAGACGACGAGGCCCCACGGGGCCCAAGACGAGGCCCCACGGGGCCCAAACAGGAAGGGGACGTGATGTCCGACTTCTCCATGGACCTCAACGAGGATCAACTCCAGATCCAAAAGTGGGTTCACGACTTTGCCGAAACGGTGGTCCGGCCGGCCGGCCACGAGTGGGATGAGCGGGAAGAGACGCCCTGGCCGATCATCGAGGAGGCGGCCAAGATCGGGCTGTACTCGTTCGACTTCATCACCCAGTGCTTCCTCGACCCCACCGGCCTCTTGTTGCCCATCGCCAACGAGGAGCTGTCCTGGGGCGACGCCGGCATCGCCCTGTCCATCTTCGGTTCGACCCTGGGCCTGGCCGGCATCGCCGGCAACGGGACTCCCGAACAGTTGGTGGAGTGGGGTCCGCAGTGCTTCGGGACTCCCGACAAGATCCAGCTGGCCGCCTTCGCCGTGTCGGAGCCGGACGCCGGCTCGGACGTCTCCTCGTTGCGCACGCGGGCCGTCTACGACGAGGCCAAGGACGAATGGGTCATCAACGGCACCAAGACGTGGATCACCAACGGGGGCATCGCCGACATCCACGTGGTGGTGGCCTCGATCGATCCCGAGCTCGGTTCACGGGGGCAGGCCAGCTTCATCGTGCCCCCCGGTACCGCCGGCCTGACCCAGGGTCAGAAGTTCCAGAAGATGGGTATCCGCGCCTCCCATACCGCCGAGGTGGTGCTGGACGACGTGCGGGTGCCGGGCCATTGCCTGCTGGGCGGGAAGGGCAAGCTCGACGAGAAGCTGGCCCGTGCCCGCGAGGGGAAGCGGTCCACCAGCCAAGCGGCCATGAAGACCTTCGAGGCCTCGCGTCCCACGGTGGGGGCCCAGGCACTGGGTATCGCCCGCGCCGCTTACGAGTACTCGCTCGACTACGCCAAGGAGCGCAAGGCTTTCGGTCGGGCCATTATCGAGAACCAGGCCATCGCCTTCAAGCTGGCCGACATGAAGACCCTGATCGATGCATCCCGGCTGTTGGTGTGGCGGGCGGCGTGGATGGGAAGCACCGGCAAGCAGTTCACCGCGGGCGAGGGGTCGATGTCCAAGCTGTTCGCGGGCGAGACCGCGGTGCACGTGACCGAGGAGGCCATCCAGATCATGGGGGGCTACGGCTACATCAGGGAGCACCCGGTGGAGCGGTGGCACCGTGACTCGAAGATCTACACCATCTTCGAGGGCACCTCGGAGATCCAGCGGCTGATCATCGCCCGGGCCATCTCCGGCGTTCACGTCAACTAGACGGGCGTAGCGCTCCTACGGGGTGCCGCAGATGACGTACGCCTGGACGGACATGGCCATCCCCGCTGTCAGCGGGCCGGTCACAACGCCGACCGCCTTCCAGGCTTTGGCTGTCGCCGGGTAGGAGGAGAACAGGGCCACTCCGGTCCCGCTGGTGACGGCGGTGCCGGTCGTCGAGCTCGAGGCTGCGGCCTTCGATCCGGCACCGGGCGCTACGTCGCTGACCTGTCCGCCGCCGCCCAGCAGCACGCGCCCGGCCGGGCAGCTGGCGGTGGCGCTGGTAGTGGTTCCTGTACTCGGGTCGGCTATCGAGCCAACCGCCGTCCCTTCGACCACGCTGCTCGATGCAACCCCCGACGCGCCCTTCGGACCGGTCGGACCGGCCGGCCCGGCCGGTCCGACCGGTCCGGCCGGTCCGGTTGCGCCCTTGGCCCCCGTAGCGCCAGTCGGACCGACCGGGCCCTGGGGTCCCGCCGGCCCTGGGAGCCCCCGCGGACCGGCCGGGCCCACCGGCCCTCGCGTGCCTGTCCCATAGACCGTCTGAGCTGAGCCCGGGGAGCTAGTCAGCGCCACGCCCAATCCCACGCCCACGCCGGCGACCACGATGCCGGCTATGGCGCCGACGAGGAACTGCTTTCCCGGATGAAGCTCTGACATCTGACCGCCCCTTTCGTCACCCCATGGTCAGTGGACGGTGCGTCCTTCATGGATGACGTCTCTGTGGTGTAGCAGCCTGACATGTCGGCCGTGGGGACCCCCAACCGCTCGGGTTGCGTGGTGGTGAAGCAAGGTGGGCTCTAGTCGGGGGGCATGAGGATCACGCGCCTCTTCGCGATCCTCCACGCCCCTTCGTCTCGGACGAAGTGGTCGTGGTAGCGGCCCATGACCCCGATCTCGTATCTACTCGAGCTGTCGCCGTCGGCCGGGTCGAGCTTGACGAAGTCGCTCCTGACCTCCGCGCTCATGCCGTCCTCGCTGACGTCGATGACGCTGTTGGCGCAGAGGTGCTTGCCGCGGTCCTCGCGCAGCAGAGCCTCGACGTTCTCGCCGATGGCGGTTCGGCCCACGAGCACGTGGGAAAGGTATTCGAAGGTGCCGTCCTCGGTGAACAGCTCGGTCCACTCGACGAAGCGCTTGTCGTCACGGAGCTGGATGAACGCGGCCAGCGCCTGCCTGATACGTGCTTCATGGTTCATGCCGTCCCCCTGGAACGCTCGCAGTCCTCGGGCGCGGGGTCGCGGCCAGGACACGGCCGGCACCCCGGGAATAGTCTGTAGGGCCGGCGAGGTCAGCGCGGCCAGTCCTGGAGAACGGGCTCGTCGAAGGGCCGCTCGAAGAGGGGGAGCAATGGGAGAAGCCGAGCGACCGGCGGTGCTCATCGTGACCGTCGAGGTTGCCGAGGAGGATGTCGAGGAGCTGAACCGTTGGTACGAGGAGGAGCACCGCCCGGAGAAGCTCTCGCTCCCGGGCTATCTGAGCATGCGCCGTTACCGTGCAGCCGACGGCTCGCCCACGTTCCTCGCCGTCTACGAGCTGGACCATCCCGGTGTTGCTGCGGTATCGGCCGGGGGTGACACCGAGATGTCGGAGTGGATGAAGGCGGTGATGGCGAAGTGGAAGCGCTGGGACCGGGCCGTGTGGACCGAGCTGGCACCGGCCGGTGACGTCGGGTCGGGGTAGGGGGACTTTCGATGGACGTGCTGGGCCTCCAGGGGAAGGTCGCCGTGGTCACCGGCGGCGGCGGGAACATCGGCGCAGCCACCGTTCGCATGCTCGGTCAGGTCGGCGCCCGCGTTGTCGCCGTCGACTCCGACGGAGGAGCAGCGGAACAAGCGGCTCGGGTTGCCCGTGACGAGGGTGCCGACGCCATCGCCGTCCATTGTGATGTCCGTCATGTCGACGACATCGAACGCATGGTCGCTACCGCACTCGATCGCTGGGACCGCCTCGATGTCGGCGTGAACATCGTCGGCGGCGGCACAGGCATGGGCAAGAGCACCCTCGAGTTGGGTGATGACGAATGGGAAGACTCGGTCGAGACGAACCTCTACACCGCAGTTCGCTGCTCGCGGGTGTTCGCACGAGCGATGCTCGACCGGAACCTTGCCGGTTCGATCGTGAACATCGCTTCTCCGGCCGGACTGCGAGCCGCCCCCGCCATGGTTGCCTACGGTGCGTCCAAAGCAGCGCTCGTCAACTTCACGTGGACTCTGGCTGTAGAACTTGCACCCCAGGGCATCCGCGTCAACGTCGTCGTGCCCGCATTCGTGCCCCGACCCGGGATGTCCTGGGGTGGGACAGCAGCGGAACAAGCCGCGTTGGCCAAGCGCACGGTGCCCATGGGCCGCGTCACCAGGGCCGAAGATGTCGCCGGCGCAATCGTCGCCTTTGCATCCGACCTGACGAGCTTCTCAACCGGACAGATGATCGTGTGCGACGGCGGCCGGCTGCTCACCAATCCCATCAATACCGGGTCGACGCCCGACCCTGCCTAGCTCCGAGCTCTCCTTCTATCCGCCGCAGTGACGGCCACCGCCCGCGTGCGCGCCTTGGTACCGATCGTGACCGTCGTTGTACACAGACGAGCAGCAGGCTGAGCAGGGCGACCGTCCCGGCGGCGCTCAGTCCGAGGCCGAGCCGAGCTCCCTTGGGCTGATAGGACCAGCGGAGGCTGCCGCTTCCCGGTGGCACGGTGACGGCTTGCACGATGCCGACCGATCGGACCGGGAGGTCGATGGCCTGGCCGCCGGACGAGGGCTGCCAGGTCGCCGTCCAACCCGGGATGCTGGCCATCGATCGGACGACGACCGCGCCGGTGGTGCTGGTCACCATGGCCGATGTGGGGTCGAGGAGCGCACCCGTCTTCCGGTGAACCGATGCCCCCTCGAGGGTCCTCCCGGGCAGCGGTCGGAGGGTGAGGGGAGGTTGGGCCCGTTGGTTGGAATACACGGTGAAGAGCCCGTCGGTTCCCGCGAACTTCCAATGGGACAGGGTGTCGGTTCCCTCTAACTGCCCATCGGCGACGAAGCGCTGGCCCGAGTAGGTCGTGATGGTCGGGGCGCTGAACGAGGTGGGGCCGACGCCAGGTCTGACGGTGACGCCCACCGCATCGATGGAGCCAGTGAACCTCGCCGACAGCGTCCGCGATGAGGTGGCAACGTCGGCCGGTGCCCAGGTGGTGGTGCCGTTCGCCCCGATCAGTCCGATCCTGGCTCCGGCCAGGCCGGTCCGGTTGCCCAACGGTGCGATGGACGAGGAGAGGACCGGCACCGTGATCGACGTGACCGACTGTGGCTCTCCGATGAGCCAGGTGGCTTGGCCCGTGGTCGCCACCGTCCGCTGGGCCGCCTCGGGGTCGGAGGGCGGGACGGTGGAGGTGGCCGGTGGCCGTCCTGGCGTGGTGAGCGGTGTGATCAGGTAGCTCGACGGCGTCAACAGTGTTTTCGTGTCGAGCTGGTCAAGTACCCCGTTCCCGATGGCCGCCGGCGTCAGCGCATTGGTCCCGTTGCCGTTGGCCCCATGGGAACCGGTGGCGGTGGCATACCCGCCGTCGACGATGGCGCTGTAGCCCTGTGCGCTGTACTGGCCGGTCTGGATGTTGAGATCGGGTTGGGCCACGATGGTCGGGAGCCCCCCGACCTGGAGCGGGTCATAGATGGCGAAGCGCCCGGTGCGACCGATCGAGGCCTGCAACGCGAAGCTGGTTCCCGAACCCGTCCCCGACCCGGGCGCGGCACCCGAGGACGGCGACGTGGCCGTGGCCGGGACCGTGGCCCAGAACTGGGCGCCCTGCACGGAGACCATGCTGGTCAGGGAGAATGCAACCAGGTCGACCAACACGATGAGGGAGAGGTAGCGCGCCCGTCGCCGGTGGCTGAGCCGGGGCGCGGCGATCAGGAAGGTCCCGACCAGGATGGCGATGACGAGAAAGGGGAGGAGCGAGGGCCAGATGCGGCTGGCCTGTCCCACCTGGCTCGGGAGGGCTTGCATCCAACCGGTGAACTGGGAGGGGAAGACCGCGGCCACGATCACGGTGACGGCCACGACGGCGGGCACGACCACTGAGATGGCCAGGGTGCGGCGGCTCGATGCCGAGATATCCGTTTCGCCTCCACGACCGACCCGGACAGGGCCGTCGATCATGTGCTGGACCCAGTAGGCGACAAGGACGCCCAGGGCCAGATCCGTCACCAGGATGTTGCGGCTCTGAAGCCGTTGGCCCCCGAACAGGGGGATGTGGCTCAGCAGCGGGCCGAGCGGGGTGTTCCCACCCAGGGCCAGGACCACACCGACCAGGGCGATCCCGATCCAGCCCAACCACTCCGGCACGGGGCGCCGCCGCTGGAGGGTGGCGAGCAATGCCACCGTCGCGACGAGGGGCAGGATCCCGACATAGCCGGTCACCTCGGCCAGGTTGTAATGGGCGAAGAACGACGGCTGCCCGAACGAACCTGATCCTCCGACCAGGTCGGGGACCCCGAGTAGAAGCAACCACTGTCCCGGCAACGAGCCCGAGCTGAACAGCGAGTACGTGGCCGCCGCCCGCTGGGACGTCGCCACCACGCTCAGGCCGGGCAGCCACTGCACGGCGCTGAAAACGATGGCCAGGACCAGGCCGATAGCAGCCGAGACCAGGAACGGAAGGGCAGCCCTTCCGGAGCGGATGGCTCGCCACACCACATACAAGGCGGCGATGATGACGGCCTCGTCAATGGCCCTCGGTTCACCGGCGAGCACGCACATGCCGCTGCTGCCCCCGAGCAACGCGATCCAGCCGAGCCGGGCGTGCGCGGTCGGGTGCTGGGACATCTTCAGCAGAGCGAGCAGCATCAGCGGAACCCAGCTCATGCCGGACACCACCCCGAAATGCACCAACTGCGAGGCCATGGACCCGGCAAAGGCGAACGATGCGGCCCCCAACAGACCAGCAGTAGGGCCCAGACCCGAGGCGCGGAGAAAGAGGTATAACCCGAGCGCCGCAACCCAGTAGACCAACACCTCGTTGAGGACCCACGCCGCGGTAGCCGGGAAGACGGCGAACAAGAAGGTGAAGGGATACATGGCCCCGGCATTCCAACCTCCGAGCAGGGCTGACCCACTCCAGATGTAGGGATCGAGGAGGGGGAGGGTCCCCTTCCGGAGCTGGTCGCCGGCCAGGATCCGCATCGGCAGGTTCTGGTACTGGTCGTCCCCGAAGAGCACGGGATGGCCCAAGAGGCCAGGGATGCCGAAGAACAACAGCGGAACAAGCACCAGGATCATCACGGCGACGACCTCGGCACGCTGCGATGTGGCCGTCAGGGCGCGCCAACGGCCGCGGAGGCGCTCAGGCATCCGGAGACAGTCGCATCCGAATCTGTGAACGAGCTGAGAGCCGGGCCGACCGCTCGGGGCGGTCGATCGGGCCTCGGATCCGGCCGGTGACCTGGCCGGTGACCTGGCCGGGCTCCGGGTAGCGTTACCCGATGGCCGCTCCTCCTGCCCCTACCGACGGGCGCCCGTGTGTCCTGACCCTGTGCACGGGAAACGCGGCGCGCTCGGTCATGGCCGGGATCCTGTTTGCCGATTTGCCCGTGCGGGTGGAGACCGCCGGTACGTTCGTGGTCGAGGGACAACCGATGAGCTGGCGGACGAGGGATGCCCTGGCGTCGATAGGGGTCGATACGCTCCCTGCCCACCGGAGCCACCAACTGACCGACGCCGACGTTGACGCCGCCGACCTGATCATCGCCATGGCGGGCGAGCACGTCGCCTACGTCCGCCGCCGCCATCCCGCCGCTGCCGGTCGCACGGCCACCATCAAGCGGTTGGCGCGCGACCTGTCCGACGGCCCCCAGCCCCTGGCCGAACGGGTGGAGGCCCTGGGGCTCGGCTCCGTCGAGATCGAAGCGTGGGAGGACGTCGAGGACCCGGCCGGGGGTGAGGCGGACGTCTACGTCACCTGTGCCAAAGAGCTGGCGCAGCTCTGTGGCGAGCTGGCCCTCCGGCTGCGATAGGTGCCCCGGCGTCAGTTGCCGGTCGACCAGGCCAGTTCGGGGTGCCGGAGCGAGATATCGGCTTTCGATACCGCCATCCGGCCTCGTCCGGCACAGCAATCTGGTTTGGTTCGCCGCAAGCTGAGCCGAGGCTCCCCTTGCTACGGCCCCGGGGCCAGTCGACGAAAGCGTTGGCGGATCACTCTCGGGGGCTCGGCGGGGCAGCTGAGTACAGCTGGTGCCCAGTGCTCGGCAATGATGGCGGCGGCTTCGGCGGGAGTGATGGCTCGGCGGCCCAGCGTCGGCTCTAGGACGCCATCGGAACGGTCATAAAGCGCCGCCAATCCGGAGCCGTCACGGCCGGAGGCCAAACGGCATCGTCGATCGAGGCTCTCGTGCGAGGCTTGGCGGGTGGCGTTGGTGTGGGTGACCGGCAATTCGGGCACGGGCAAGTCGACGGTATGCGCCGTCCTCCAACAGCGGGGGCATCTGGCGGCCGACGCCGACCGGGGTGGCTACTGCCACTGGGTGGATCGGACGACCGGAGCGGTCGTTGCTGACCCGCCGGAACCGGTGCCAGCCGGTTGGCTGAATCGCTTCGGATGGCAGATCAGCCGGGGACGCGTCGAGGCACTCGCTGTCAATTCGGACGACAAGACGGCATTCCTCTGCGGAAACATAGAGAACGAGCAAGACGTGCTCAACCTGTTCGACCTCGTGGTCTGCCTGGTCGTCGACGACGAGACGCTGATCGACCGTATCCAGACCCGCACGACAAATTCGTTCGGACAGCATCCCGAGGAGCTAGCGGCGATCATGTGGTGGAACCCGAAGATGGAGACCAACTACCGAGCCATCGGGGCCACGATCATCGACGGGACGCTGCCACCTGCTGAGATTGCGAACGCCGTCCTCGCCGCCGCCGAGCGCATCGTACATCCGAACTAGTCGCGCGGCCGGGAGAAAGGCCGGCCGCCGACCCGGACACGCAATCCCCGCAACCCTGACCGCAGGCGGTTCTCGATGGACCCGAAGACGACGAGGAGGGCCGACCCGACGGCGAGGAAGCCCAAGGTGGTGGCCGAGGCCCAGCCATTGCGACTGGCCTCGAGCAGAGCGGAGACGACGGCGGTGATGCCGCGGCTGGCCGACCGGGAAGGTGAGCCCGTGCTCGGCCGCCAGCTCAGCGGTGGTGCCCTCGTCGTCGCCGGTGAGGGCCACGACTTGGGTATTACCCTCGGCCGGACTGTCGGCGACGTGCTGGAAGGACCGCAGCTCGGCATTGCAGTGGGGGCACCCGGCACCCCGGTAGAACAAGACCACCCCGAAATGGCCGGCCAGAGCGTCGGGCAGCTCCAGAGCGGCCCCGTCGGTTGGGGCGACGGCGAGGTCGGGAACTTCTCGCCCGGATGCAACAATGTCATCTGAATCTCCTTGTCGGCTAGCCGGAGTGAGGTCGGGCAGACGGATGCGTCCGCCGCGGCGAGCGTGGCTGTGGCGGTGGTAGCCCGCTCGGAGGACGAGGCGCGGTGCGTCAGCCGACCGAAGCCGCAGTAGTGGGGTCGCCGCCGACTGCAGCCGCAGGAGTGGGGTCGCCGTTGCGGGCGGTTAACGAGTGCCTGGGGCTGTCCCGTGAGGAGATCAGCACGAAGGCCAGGATCGCACCGGCGAGGGCGAAGCCGGCGCCCACCAAGAACGCCTGGTCGAACCCCTTGGTCAGGGCAACGGAGGCGTTGTGGACTCCGGAGTGGAAGAGGCTCTGGGTGCGGCTGTTCGCGATCGACGCGAGGATCGCCAGTCCGAGCGCGCCGCCGATTTGCTGGGCGGTGTTGATCAGACCCGATGCCAGCCCGGCCTCATGCGGCTTGGTCCCCGTGACTGCCGCGATCGTGACGGACACGAAGGCGAATCCGAACCCTGCGGCCGCCAGCATTGACGGGCCGAGGACGTCAGCGATGTATGAGCCTCCCGGTGCGGGCACTTGCGAGAACCAGACCAGCCCGCCAGCGAC
>DASXMT010000509.1:0-7253 GCA_036495505.1 Acidimicrobiales bacterium
CCTCCAGAACGCCGATAATGTACATTATGTCAAGTCAGTAACTTGGGTATGGGCGCTGATGAATCCTCGGTTCTCGGCCCGACCCTCCCCTGGTCGCAAGCGCAGACAAGCGCCTGACCTGGAGTGTTGGCGAGTTTAACGGCGGTCGTGCCGCCGGCGCCGGGATGATTGCGGAAAAAGGCGGCGCTTCGGGACTTCGGGTGGTACGGGCGGCCGTGACCGCCTGCCGGATCAGTGCCAGTCGCTGATCCGGACGTCCCGCGGCGCTGGCGCGCCTTCGCCCGTCTCCACCAAGGACTTCAGGCTCATCAGGAACGAGCCCCATTTGGTGCTGCAGTGGTGCATGAACTCCACAGGCTCCTTCCAGCCCTGGTGCTTGAAGAGCACGATCGTGTAGTCACCGGCCTGGCGCAGCTCCAAGTCGACCGTCGTCCCGATCCATTCTTCGGGCCCGTCGACCACGCGCCACACCACCCGTTCGGACGGCTGTAGGTCGACGACCTCCATGTCGAAGCCGCCGACGGGGAACCGGAACTCGAGTACGTCGCCGACGGTGCCCTTCCACTTCGTGTCGTCGGTCCACCAGCCGGAGAGGCCGTCGACCGTCGTCAGCGCGTCGTACACCTTTTCCGGCGTCGGGGTCTCGACTCCAACCCTGTGCAGAATGTCCACCATTTCCTTCTCCTTTGTCCTTGTTATCTTGTGACTCGTCAGTCCTGTTGTCAGTCCTCTTGGGTGCGCTCGATCGCCTCGGCGATCGACTTGATCCGCTGCATCCGGGCGTCCCACGCCGATCCGACCGAGGACAGCTGAGCCACGGCACGGGAGAGCTGGGCGTCGTCCACCCGGTACCGCTTCTCCCGCCCCGCCGGCGTCGCCCGGACCAGGCCGACCCGGTCGAGCACGCCGAGGTGCTTGGCCACCGCCTGACGCGTGACCGGCAGCTGCCGGCCCAACGTCGTGGCGGTGCCGTCGCCCTCGATGAGCAGCAGGTCGAGCATTCGGCGCCGAGTCGGGTCACCGATCGCGGACCAGAGGTCGTCGTCGACCTGCTCGGCCACCGCGGTGCTCATGGCCGTACCCGCACCTCGAGCGTCGCCGCGTATGGCGCGATCCGCGGCAGATAGAAGTCCCAGCCGGTGCTGTGCGAGTTGTACTGCTCCTCGAGGGTGGCGATCTCCCAGCCCATTTCGCGGAATCCGGTCTCGGTCATCTTGAGGAGCGTCCCGGCGCCCGACGGGGTGAGGTCGAAGGTGACCAGCAGCGAGTTGCCCTCCGCCGCGACCTCCTCGGCCGGGTGAGTCCAGCGGAACGAGAACGTCCGCGGCGGTCGGACGTCGACGACCGTGAACGGCACTACTGTTCCGCCGGCGTCGCGGTCGCCGAAGACGATCTCCCCGGCTGACCCGGGCTCCCGGTCGTACCGGGCATCCTCGGGCCACCACTCCTTCAGGTGGTCAGGACTGCTCACCACCTCGAAGACGGTCTGGGGCGATGCTTCGACGTAGATCTCGCGCTCAATGGTCCCGAATTCCATGACATCCTCCTGCAACGTTTGGTTGCGTATTACTGTAACCGGAAGTTGGGCCGAACGCAACCATAAGTTGCACTTCTCAACCATAAGTTGCACTTCTGAGGATCCGGACGTTCCGAACCCAGGTGAACGACCCGAACCAATGGGGGCTCCTGGTGAGCCGGTCAGGGCCTCGGGGGTTCTTACTCCTTCCACCAGCCCCGTTGCCTCCGCCCGTTTCCTCGCGGCTTCGTCCGCCGGGCTTTAGACTGGCGGGAGACGACGTGCGCTCCTGGTGTCGGGTTGGTGCCGGGATGCAGTACCGGTGAGGAGAACTTCATGACCGATGTACTCGAGCTCCCGAAATCGATGCAGTTCGACTCCCTCGATGAGGAGCGGCTCTACCGCAAGCAGCGACTGGCTGCAGGGTTCAGGCTGTTCTCGAAGTTCGGCTTCGACGAGGGGATTGCCGGCCACATCACGGCCCGGGATCCCGAGCAGCTCGACCACTTCTGGGTGAACCCCTTCGGCACTCACTTCGGCCACATTCGGGTCTCGGACCTCATCTTGGTCAATGACAAGGGCGACGTTGTCGTCGGGGACAAGTCGGTGAACACGGCTGCCTTTGCCATTCACAGCCAGGTGCACGCCGCTCGCCCCGACGTGATTGCCGCTGGCCACGCCCATTCCATCTACGGGAAGTCGTGGTCGGCGCTGGGACGCCACTTGGATCCGATCACCCAAGATGCCTGCGCCTTCTACGAGGACCACGGCATCTTCGACGACTACACCGGGGTTGTGATCGACATCGAGGAGGGTAAGCGCATAGCCCACGCTCTGGGCGACTACAAGGCGGTCATCCTTCGCAATCACGGATTGCTGACCGTCGGTCATTCGGTGGACGAAGCCGTATGGTGGTTCATCACCATGGAGCGTTCGTGCCAGGCGCAGCTCCTCGCCTCATCTGCTGGGACGCCCGTGCTCATCGATCCGGCCATGGCTCGACTCACCGCTGGCCAGGTCGGGTCCCACGCCGCCGGATACTTCAGCTTCCAGCCCCTCTTCGACCGGATCGTGCGGGAGCAGCCCGACCTGCTCGATTGAGGAGGAACCCGACGGAATCGTCGGCCTGAAGGCGGTTGCCCGAACTGACATCAGCGGCTTGCCTGCCTAACCTCACGGGCGTGTTGTCACGCCCCTTCCGATCGCAGCCCCTGAAGGCGGCGGCGGCGTGCATGGCGTTGCTGGTAGCCGGCACTGCCGTTGCCGCCTGTTCATCGGCCTCCGCTGCCCCTTCCGCGCCGCCACCCTCACAGGGCATATTGCAGAACCGGTTGGTTCCCTCCATCCCGCTGGTGAACGAGCAGAACCAACCGGTCACGCTGGCCGATTTCCGGGGTAAGACGGTGCTCTTGACCACAACGCTGACGTTGTGCCAGGAGATGTGCCCCTTGACCACCGAGAACCTGATCTTGATCGAGCGGGCCATCAAGGCCGCCGGTCTCACCAACAAGATCGAGATCGTGGAGTACTCGGTCGACCCGGACCGGGATACGCCGGCCCGGCTCCAGGCCTACGAGCACCTGACGGGAGCGTCGTGGCCCATCCTGACCGGCACTCAGGCCAACGTGGACGCCTTGAACAGCTTCTTCCACTTCTATGCCCAGAAGGTCCCCGAGGGCTCACCGCCGCAGCTCGACTGGTGGACCCACCAGCCCCTGACCTACGACGTCGACCACTCCGACGGCTACGTGCTCATCGACCCTCAGGGTCATGAACGCTTTGCCACCGCCGCAGCCCCCGACGTGACCAGCCACACACTGCCCAAGGCGCTGGACAAGATGCTCGACGACCAGGGGCAACGTAACCTGAACGACCCGACAGGCCAGACGTGGACGGTCCCGCAGGCCCTGTCGAACATCGGCTGGATGGTGAAGCAGTCGATCCCAGCGACGACCTGACCACTATGGCCGGGCGTCGAAGGTGGGGATGAGCGTCCGGGCGGCGCGGGCCTCATCGACGCGACGTACCGGCGTGGGCCGGGGGGCCTGGGACATCGTGGCCCCGGCCTCGGTCGACGCCTCGGCGGCGATGCGCTCCAGCGCCTCGGCCAGGGCCAGCAGGGTTTGGGGACTCTCCGTCTCTGTCGGCTCGATCATCAGCGCCTCGTCCACGATGAGGGGGAAGTAGACGGTGGGCGAATGGAATCCCTCCTCGAGGAGGCGCTTGGCCACGTCCAGGGCGCGGACGCCGTGGGGCTGTTTGAGGTTGCGGGCCGAGAGCACCGTCTCGTGCATGCACGGCCGGTCGAAAGGCACGTCGTAGGTGCCGGTGAGACGCTGCCGGATCCAGTTGGCGTTGAGCACGGCGATCTCGGCGATGCGGCGGAGCCCGTTGCCCCCGTTGGCCTGGATGTAGGCCAGGGCCCGGGCCAGCACCAGCGCATTGCCGTGCCAGGTGTGCATGCGCCCGATGGAGCGTTCGGGCACCACCCACCCGTAGACAGGGGAGCCACTGCCCTCGAGACGGCTCGGCCGAGGACCGGGGAGGAAGGGGACCAGCCGCTCGGACACGGCCACCGGGCCCGCACCGGGTCCCCCTCCGCCGTGGGGGGTGGCGAAGGTCTTGTGCAGGTTCATGTGCACGATGTCGAAGCCCATGTCGCCGGGCCGCACCACGCCGAGGATGGCATTCAGGTTGGCGCCGTCGTAGTAGAGCAGCCCCCCCACCTCGTGCACGGCGGCGGCGATCTCGGCGATGTCCTCCTCGAACAGCCCGAGGGTATTGGGGTTGGTCAGCATGATGCCGGCCACGTCCTCGTCCAGAACCGTGCGGAGCGAGGCCATGTCCACGCATCCCCGTTCGTCACTGGGCACGGTGACCACCTCGTAGCCGCCCAACGTCACCGAGGCCGGATTGGTCCCGTGGGCCGAGTCCGGGATGATCACCTTGTGGCGGGTCGAGCCCTGGGCATCGTGCCACGCCCGCATGAGGAGGAGACCGGTGAGCTCCCCCGCCGCCCCCGCCGCTGGCTGCAGTGTGGCTGCGGCCATGCCGGTGATCTCGCACAGGGCCTCTTCCAACTCGACCAGGAGGGCCAGCCATCCCTGGGTCAGTGGGGCCGGCGCGGCCGGGTGCACACCGGCCAACCCGGGAAGGGCGGCGACGGCGTCGCACACCTTCGGGTTGTACTTCATGGTGCACGAGCCCAGCGGGTAGGCGCCCAGGTCGACTGAGAACTGGCGATGGGACAGCCGGGTGAAGTGGGCCACCAGGTCGCGTTCGGACACCTCGGCCAACGGGAGCTGCCCGCTACGCCGGTGCTCGGCCGGCACCAGTTCTTCGATCGGCGTCTCCGGCAGCCCGGTGGTCCGGAACGACCAGGCCCGGCGTCCGGGATGGGACAGCTCGAAGAGGGTGGGCTCGGCGTCGCGGCCTAGCAGCGGCGCGCTGGTGGCCTTTCCCCCGGCTGCCGTCTGCACGACGGCTTCTTTCTGATCCGACGGGCTCATCACGCCACCGCCTTTGCGAACGCGGCGGCATAGCCGTCGATCTCGGAGCGCGTTCTGCGCTCGGTCACCGCCACCAGGAGGCCGTGGTCCCCGTCGGCATAGCCGTCGTCGAGGGCGATCCCGGCCAGGAAGCCCTCGTCGGCCAGCCGCTCGATGACGACCTCGGCCGGCACGGGCGTGCGGACGGCGAACTCACGGAGGACCGGTGCAGTGACGTAGGGGGTCACGCCGTCGATGGCCAGCAACGCGTCACGGCAGTACTTCGTGGCCCGTGCGCACCGGAGGCCCAGCTCGGCGATCCCCGATGTTCCGAGCCAGCCCAGCTGCACGGCTGCCGTCACCGCCATCAGGGTCTGGTTGGTGCATACGTTCGAGGTGGCCTTTTCCCTACGGATGTCCTGTTCCCGGGCCCGGAGGGTGGTGACATAGGCGCGGCGTCCGTCGGCGTCCACCGTCTCGCCCACCAAGCGCCCAGGGAGCCGTCGGACGTGGGCCTGGGCGCAGGCGAACAGGCCGAGGTAGGGGCCACCGAACCCGAGCGTGGTGCCGAAGACCTGGCCTTCGCCCACCACCACGTCAGCCCCCCACTCCCCCGGCGAGCGCAGGACGCCGGCGGCCACCGGGTCCGCCGCCACGACCAGGATGGCACCGCTGCGGTCGCAGATATCCCGAGCAGCACCGACGTCCTCCAGGCACCCGAGATAGTTGGGGTAGCCCACCAGGAGCACGCCCGGGACATCGTCTCCGGTCAGCCCGTCGACCTCCGGCCATGCCGTCTGGCCATCGGCCAGGTCGATGGTGGACAGCTGGTGCCCGGTGCCCGCTGCGCACGTGGCCAACATCTGGCGCCAGTGGGGATGGATCCCGGCGGAGACCCACACCCGTTGGCGCCCGGACGCTGCCACCCCCAGGTTCACTGCCTCTACGGCGGCGCTGGCGCCGTCGTAGAGAGAGGCGTTGGCCACCGGCAGACCCGAGAGCCGGGAGATCATGGTCTGGAACTCGAAGACGGCCTGGAGCACCCCCTGGGCCACCTCGGGTTGGTAGGGCGTGTACGAGGTAACGAACTCCGAGCGACCGGCGAGCGCCTTGGTGACCGAAGGGATCTCGTGGTCATAGGCGCCGCCTCCGGCAAAACAGACCAGGCGATCGTTCCGGGCCCGGTTGTTCTCGCCCAGCTCGTCGAAACGGGCCAGGACGTCGGGCTCGCCGGCGCCGTCGGCCAGCTCCAGCCCTCGCTGCAGGCGCAGGGCCTCGGGAACGACCTCGAACAGTTCGTCGACCGATGCCAGTCCCAGAAAGGACAGCATGCTGGCTACTTCGTCATCGGTATGCGGGATGTACGTGCCCACAGGCCATGCACTCCTCGGTGGTTGATCAGCGGGTGCCGGCCCACTGGCCGGCGCGGACGAACGGGGTCTCGACGATGGTCCCATCCAACGAACGACCCCGCAGGGAGATGGTCAGGGCGCTGCCGGGTTGGCTGTCGACGGTCGCCGACACCAGGGCCAGGGCGATGCCATGCCCGAGCATGGGAGAGAAGTTGCCACTGGTCACCGTGCCCACCTCGGCGCCGTCGACCAGAACGGTTGAACCCTCTCGCGGCGGCTGCCGTCCGGGCGTGCTCACTCCGACCAGATGGCGTCGGACCCCGGCCGCCCGTTCTGCCTCCAGCGCCTGCCGTCCCCGGAATTGGGCTTTGTCCCAACCGATGACCCAACCCAGGCCGGCCTGGAGCGGGGTGATGCCGGGGCCGAGCTCGTGGCCGTGGAGCGGCAGGGCGGCCTCGAGCCGGAGCGTGTCCCGCGCCCCGAGGCCGGCCGGGACGATGCCGGCGTTCAGCACCGCGTCCCAAAATTCCTCGGCCATCTCGGCCGGCAGGGCGCACTCCACTCCGTCCTCACCCGTGTAGCCGGTACCGGCGACACGACAGGGCACGCCGCGCCAATCAAACGTGCCCACCTTGAACCGGGGCACGGCGGCGGCATCGGGGGCGACGGCGGCCAAGCGACGGCGAGCGTCGGGGCCCTGGATGGCGATGATGGCGCGGGTGCTGGTGGTGTCGGCTCCGCCGATGGCCGACACCACCCGCTCGGTATTGGAGGCATTGGGCATCACGTCGAACACGCCGTCGTCCAGCCACCACACGATGATGTCGTCCACCACCGATGCGTCGACCTCGTCGAGCAGGTGGGTGTACTGGGCCCGGCCCGGCCCGACCCACCTGC
>DASXMT010000510.1:0-11060 GCA_036495505.1 Acidimicrobiales bacterium
GCCGGGGATTTATGTGTGAATGTCGACGGTGGTGGGGAGCGATCGGCCAGATCATCCGAGCGAGGGTAGCCACGTCATCGAGGGCCTGGTCCTCGCTCACGGCGTCGACGTCGACGTCGAACGTCAGGCTCCAGCGGTCGGCCCACCGCCATGACGGATTGGGCAATTGGTTGCCGATCGAATGGCCAACGAAGTGACGAGGGAGAGGGGCCTGCGCTGTCTACTACGATGCTCAAACGACCACCCCCGAAACAGAAGTTGCCGTGACTACCTCGGTGACTACCTGGCAGGGAGTGGGGCAGTACAGGAAAGAGGATAAACACCCTCCGACCTGGTAGTTAGTAGTGCGGGCTGTGGCGCAGCTTGGTTAGCGCGCTTGACTGGGGGTCAAGAGGTCCCGGGTTCAAATCCCGGCAGCCCGACCACCAGGGAGAACCTAGATAACTTTTCTAGGGGATCCCTGTGCGTGGCGTTCGTTCTGCGCTTACTTTGGTAGTGGCACGCCGATCGAAGCCCCCGTCCGACGTCTCTCGATCGAGAGAATGCTCGAGTCCTTCGATCGTGAGGCGCCGCCGGCCGTATCCGACGACGTGCTCATGAAGCTCCGAAAGGCCCGCTCCAGGCACAAGCCTGAGAGACAGGAGAGGTACTGCTGTAAAGAGCCGGGTCGAGTGGGCAGGCAGGCGAGCCGCTAGCTGTCAGTTCGTCGGAGACCTAGAGTCATCCGACATGGTGTCATGGCTCAGCGCCCAACCAGCCTGGGTACTGGTCCTGCTGTTCGTGCCCACCGCGCTCCTGGTCGGCTTCCTTGCCCGGCTCGCCGCCCTCGCCCTGATTCCGCCAAGGGAACGGGTCGAGGCGTGTGCCGTCGCGACCGCCCTCATGACCGCATTCGCGGCGACCTTTGCGCTCTTGATCGCGCTTACAGTCTCCAACGAAGCCTCCTCTCTGGCTGCGGCGCAAAACACCGTGAGCGCAGAGGCCGCGCAAGCAGGGGTTCTAGCCTGGGCCTCAACTGCCCCAGGTGTTGCCTCAGCCCCGATCCAGTCAGCATTGCGCAACTACCTCGAGGCAACTCGAGCCAATGAATGGCGCAGCAGCGCGGCTGCCAGCGGGGACGATCCTGCCACCGAGAACGCCCTCTCTACGCTGGAGCGCAACGTCAGGACTCAGGCGGCTGACCGCGGTCTTCCCACATCATCGAGCAATGAGCTTCTCTCGTCCCTCGATGCGCTCACCAGTGACCGCCGACTGCGGCTCGCCGAAGCCTCTCGAGGACTCCCCGATTTTTACGCCGTCACCGTGCTCGTCACCGGGCTGGCACTGATCGCGAACATCAGCATCGTTGGCATCCGCTCCGGTCTGAGACCAGCCGCGGTTGGGACCAGTCTCACAATCGTCGTCGGACTGAGCTTGGCTCTCATCTTCGCCCTGGCGACGCCGTGGCTAGGGGCCATCACCGTGAGTGGGTCCCCGCTTGACGCAGTCATCCACGACCTGACGACCGGATACTTCCGCTAGCAGCAACGTCCGGTCAAGGCTGGCCGCTGCGAGTTTTCTAGGGGCCCACGACGGTTCAGGAGATAGTCGGAAGCCCCCAGGGCAAGGTTCTAGACGCAATCACCTGCGTCGGAGCAAGTCATCGACAATGAGCTTGGCCGCCGCCGGGCAGCCCTTGGTAAAACCGAAAAAGGGACCGAAGTCACGCGTGGAGGCGAACCCGGCCATGTAGAGGCCGGCGATCGACGACTGGAAGGCTTCGTCGAGAACAGGGAAACCGTCAACCACTTCGAGACTGCCGGCAAGGCCAAGTAGGTATGGGACACGGAGAACATCGGCCTTGTACCCGGTAGCCAAGATGAGACGGTCTACGGTCAGACGCTCCCCACCTGAGAGCGCCACCGAGACCGTCCCACCGTCTCCCGCTGCGGTCTCCACAACATGCCCGCCGGGCCAGCTACGGATTCTGTCGTCAGCGAGGCGCGGCGTGAGCCACCACTCGAGGCTAAGTCGGCCAACTTCCCAAAACTTCTTGACGATCTCCCCTTGCTCGATGGACGACAGTGAGCGCCACCATCCGCGACGATTGATCGTCTCGGCCATGTACGGGTCGAGGAACTTCCAACTAACGCGCTCGAAGCGGGGCATGTCGTGCCGGTGAACGATGTCCACCCGCTCGACGTCGTGTTCGCCCAAAAGTGCGGCCCATTCGTAGGCGCTTTGTCGCCCTCCGACGACCAAGACCCGCGCACCGGCAAGCTCCTTGAAATGAACGAGATCACAGGTGTGGGCACTGACACCTTCGGGGAGCCGGGTCGCCCATTCGGGGAACTGGCGAAAGTAAGCGATGCCCGGGGCAGCGACGACGACATCGGCCGAAACCTGGGTTCCGTCATCGAGCGAGGCCACGAATGCGTCGTTGCTGCGCTCAAGGCCTACGACGAGACGATCGCGGACGGATACGTGCTTTTGCGCCTGGAACCAGGCGGCGTACTCGAGGAATACGGCGATGGGGACAGGATCGATGTCGGCAGAGGAGAGTCCGCGGTCCTCGATGAAGGCCTCAAAGGTTTCGGTGCCTGACGCATCGATGTGCCAGTCCGTCCCTGAGCGTAGAAACATCCCTTCGGGCATGTGATCGGTCCAAAACCCCATCGGATGTCCTACGACGACCGTGTCGACCCCCCGTTCGATAGCGTGCGCCGCGACGGCCACTCCATAGGGCCCGGCTCCGATGACCAGCAGCGCTACCACTTGCATCGACCTCCCCTCACAGCAAGACGGCCTCCACCCTACGGGGCGGAGCTGCCGCACTCGCGCTGAGGCACTCGTTCATCACGTTGCGTATTCCATCCGAACAGCCAACTAGACGGCAAGCCAGCGATTACAAAGACAGACGGCCAGCGGGCAAAGGTCACCGGTCATCTGCCACACCTCCGTCGAAATAGCGGCGATCCCACGGCATCCCCGCGGCCATGACTCCGACAGGAGACGGGGCCCGTATCGCCATGTGCATGAGCGTCGCAGGCCGGAGCTGGCAGGGGGCGGTCGGCCCGTGCCGTCCGTCAGGAGTGGCCCAGGATCTCGGCAATGACCGACGACTTCGCTTCGGCGTAGACGTTCATGTCCGGCCACTCTCGGCCGGCGAGAGCCCGTTTGGCATTGGCGTAGTGCTCCCGGGCAGCGTCATCGCAGCGCAACCGCTCCCGGAAACGGAGATAGCGGTCGACCTCGGGGTCGTCGGGTCGGTAGCAATGCAGGTTGACCGGCAGTTCAGGGTCGCCGCCGCGCAGACAGCGGTGGCCGGATTCCCGGACCCGGAGGTCCCAGCCGCCCGCCTCAAGATCCGGCAGGTAGGCGGGCTCGTCGTCGGGATCGTCGAGGCCGGCCACGATGTCGATCACCGGCTTGGCCGCGAGCCCGTGGACCGAGGTAGATCCGATGTGCTCGATGAGCAGGAGCCGGCCACCCAGCACGTCTCGAAGCGTGGCTGCGTAGCGCTCGTAGCGGTCGGGCCACGCCGGGTCGGGCTCGACCAGTTCGACTCGGACCGGTTGTAGTCCACGCACGAGCACCTGGCGCAGGTGGTCCTCAAGCTCTGGTTCCGCGACGCCGTCTTCCATGGCCTCCGCCAGGATACGCAGGCGCGGGCTCGGTATCCTCCCTGGCCGCCCGCAGCAGCTCGAAGCGCCACCTTGGAGAAATGGCCGCCCGCTCAACTATCCCTCACCGGGCGCGGCCGCGCCCAGCTGCCGAGCCGGCAGCGCTGGGGGTTTCAACGCAAGCGGCGGGCGCGCAACACGAGGTCGTGGGTGTGATGCGCGCCGGCCCCACCCATAGGGTGCGATGCTCGAACGCTCCTTCGCTCTAACCCCGGACGCGACGAAACCCCACCGGTCGTGGCAGTTCCAGCGGGGCTCCGAAGCGCTCGTATGCCTTGACGAGCCGCAGTTGCCGGTACGCATACCCATGGCGGCCGGGGCTCAAACGGGGAAACCGTCACAAATCGCGGCCTTGACCCTGGAGGGCTGAGAAATCGGGGAGTGGTGGGCAAATCACCATCTAGTCGAGGCCAGAGGTGGAGGAAGCTGAGATAACCGATGCGATTTCGCTCGGGCCGATCACAGCGACGCAAGAGGCGAGGTCGGATCTCCGCTCGGGGTCCTTACGGTTTGACGGAGATCGGATACGCGCACTCACCGAGTGCCAGGCCCTTGACGACGTTCGGCGGCGCCGCCGAGTCGCCAACCTGGACAGCAGGCGAGTTGAAGATGCAGACCATGTTGGCATCGACGGAGTTGTTCAGGATCTCATTGGCATCAGGGTCCGCATAGGCGTTGGCGGCGTAGACCACGTTGCCACCGACCTGGTTGCGAAGTGCACCGAACCAGCACGACTGCAAGTTGGTCACGATCAGGTTGCCCGAAATCACATTGTCCTCGAAGTCACTGTAGGCAGGATTGCCGGCGAGCTGGGGATCGGTATTGAAGAGGGGTGCTGGAGCACAGGTGAGCCCCCCGCCACCACCTGACACCTCGGCACTCCCACCTATGGTCACGCCGTGCACGATCACGGCCAGCGCCTGGCTACCTATGATGTTTCCGCCCACGCTGTCGTTGGTGCTGTCCGTGCAGATAGAGGGGCTGCAGCCAAGTCCAAGGGCCGCGCCTCTCCCAACGATGACGTTGCCCGACACCGACACTTCACCGGGCAAAGCGCTACCTGTCGGAGCCGGAGGAGGTGGCGACACGGCGTCGAGCAGGGCTCCGGGTGCAATGGTGAGGTTGCCGTGGATCACCACTGACCCCTGAGGTACGTAGCAAGTCCCGGTTACGATCACCGAGCCGTAGGTGCCAGGTGCGATGTTGCCACCCGAGCATATGAACGTGAGATTCGGCGCAGCTTGTGCAGCTGAGACTCCGAAGCCAAGGAGCCCTACGAGTGCGCCGCAGGCTCCAACGGCCAGTGCGACCAGAATCCGAGTGATCCTCATCGGTTGTCCCCCGTCTCACTCGAGCCATGACGACTCTCCGCGCAAATGAAAATGCCCTCCGTGCTGTTATACGGCCGGCGAGTCCGACCTGTCAACTGAATTCTTGCTAACAGCTCACTTGCCGGTCTTTCACGATCACTCATGGCGCGAACCAGACATGGATAGGAAACACTCAGGCGTGCTCAAAGACCACCCGGCGTTCTGGACCATCAGGCCTATTGCGCATACGTTGTCGTTGTCCCCAACCGACGGCAGCATGCGCGCGCGATCTCAAGAGGAGATATAGCCATGTCGAATCACTTCACCGGCCTCAGCCTTGGACCGCCCCTCGGGGACCAACGACTCGACCTGTGCGATCTCTATGCCTTCCCGGCCTCGGATCCGTCCCGGACCGTGCTCATTCTCAACGCCAATCCGCAAGCCGATGCGCTCCATCCCGATGCCATCTACCGTCTCGCTATTGACAACGACGGAGACCTGGAGAACGACATTGCTTTCAGCTATGTGTTCTCCACCCCGAAAGACGGCAAACAGATGGTCGATGTCTTCATGGCCACCGGCGAGGAGGCCCGCTCGGTGTTAGCGGTGGGAACGAAGCTCTTCTCCGAAGTGGAGGTCTCTTTCGGGGCCACGCCCAACATCGCCACATCGGGTGACTACAAATTCTTCGCCGGCGCTCGCAGCGACGCATTCTTCTTCGACTACGACGGAATCAAGGCTCTGTACGACACCCGGGGCGGCCGGAACTTCACTGCTCTCCATGAGGGTGGGAAGGCACCATGGACCGGCAAGGACTCGAACACCGAAGCCAACGTGTGCTCGATGGTCATCGAGATGCCGACACACGAGCTCGGTGCCAAGGCCGACATCCGCATCTGGGGCCGGTGCAGCGTGCGGAAGGTTTATGGCCTCCTCCATGTCGATCGGGCTGGTCACCCGTCGGTCAGCAGTTTCTTCAACACCGATGAGACAAAGGAGCAGTACAACTCGAGCGAGCCACGCGACGATCGCGATCGCTGGCTCGATCTGTTCGTCCACCTCATGGGACACACCGGGGACTACACACGAGAAGAAGCGATAGCGGCCATTGACGCCCACGGCATCCTGCCCGACATGCTGACCTACAACCCGTCGCTGCCGGCGGAATACCCCAATGGCCGGGTCTTTACCGACGATGTCATCAACCATCGCCTGGCCTTCCTGTCCAAGGGGGATATCCCACCGACCGGCCTTACCCCCCACACGGACACGCTCAAAGAGTTCCCGTACCTGGGAACGCCCCATGCCAACCCGAGCTAGGGAACGACGCGGGGACTTGTGATGGTCGCCCCGTGAGAGAGTCCGATCTCGGCAGGTAGCGCTGTCGGTGGCGGTGACCAGCTGCGATACCAACATCCGCTCGACTCCGGTATCAGACCGGTAAGGTCGCTTCCAGTTCTCGCTGGACCTGGAGGATGGCTACGCAGACTCATCGCAACCGAGTACGTCGATGACCGCTCAGCTTCCCGGGTGGCGAGGCGCCATCGTCCCGGGTCGGGGAGGGTCGCGCTCCGATCGCGTGTCGCCCCCGCTCAGGCTGAGCGGCGCGGAGGGAGTGCCAAAGCTCCGGGGTTGGCTGCACCTCGCCGCCTTCGTCATCGCTGTACCCGCCGGGGTGTTGCTGGTGCGACACTCAGGTGGACGGGCCAGCATCATCCTGTACGCAGTCTCGTTGGCAGCTCTCTACGGCGTCAGCGCGGCCTACCATCTGCTTCCCATGACCGGCCGGGTCCGTTACTGGATGCGACGGACCGACCACGCGGTGATCTATCTCTTTATCGCCGGCGCCTTCACGCCCATGTGCCTGCTGGTGGCTCCGCCATCCGAACGAGGCATCCTCCTGGCCGTGGCCTGGGTGGGCGCTGGCATCGGCGTGACCATCAAGCTGGTGAGCCTCGAGCGCACGCGCATATTCGCCGGGGCGCTTTACATTCTGCTGGGTTGGTTGGCCATGGCCATGCTCCCTGCCGTACTCCGCGGTCTGAATGCCACCGAGCTCACCCTCCTCTTCGTGCAGGGATCCCTCTACACGCTGGGTGCGCTGGTCCTCGTCATCCGACGACCCGATCCCTATCCGGACGTCTTCGGGTATCACGAGGTGTGGCACGCAATGGTGGTCGTAGCCACTGCTTGCTACTTCGTGGTCTTGTGGTCACTGGTCAGCCGGGTCGGCGGCTAGTGGCGGCCTCGTCGCAGTCAGTCCTTGGCTAGCGAAGACCGGACCGAGCGGCGGCAGGTGCTCCCGCCCTACGATCCGGTGATGGACCCCACATTCGCCACCGCTGCCGAGCTCGTCGAGGCGCTTCGCGACCGGTCGATCTCCAGCCGGGAGTTGCTCGATCACCAGCTGGCCCGCGTCGATCACGACAATCCTCGGCTCAACGCCGTCGTGGGGCTCGATATCGAACGTGCCCAGGCCGCCGCCGGCATAGCCGACGACGTGACGGCCAGCGGCAGTGACACGGGTCCGCTGCACGGATTGCCCATGACGGTCAAGGACGTGTGGGAGACCGAGGGCCTGCTCACCACGTCCGGCGCTCCTGAGCTCAAGGACTACGTCCCCCACTCTGATGCGCTCGCCGTCGCTCGCCTGAAGGAGGCGGGAGCCATCATCTTCGGCAAGACCAATACACCGCCTTACGCCGGGGACTTCCAGACGTTCAACGAGGTCCACGGGGTGACCAACAATCCCTGGGACCTCACGCGCACGGCCGGTGGATCATCGGGCGGCTCGGCGGTGGCCGTCGCCGCAGGGATGACCCCCTTGGAGCTGGGTAGTGATATCGGAGGGTCGATCCGCAATCCTGCTCACTACAACGGCGTCTTCGGGCTGAAGCCCTCATGGGGCCTCGTACCCAACCGCGGTCACATCCCCGGTCCGCCCGGGACCCTCGTGGAGACCGACGTCAACTGCGGCGGCCCCATCGCCCGCAGCATCGGCGACCTCCGTACCGCGCTCGGCATCATTGCCGGCCCAGTCCCCGAGGAGGCAGTGGGCTGGCGGCTCGAGCTCGGCGCCGGACCAGCCGTCGACGACGTCCGACGGCTCCGGGTGGCCACCGTCTTCCATGAAGGGGCTGACCTGGTGCCCATCGCGGCTGACGTCCACGCCAACCTCGATGGATTCGCGCGTCGACTGGCTGATGCCGGTGCGCAGGTGGCGGCGGTGTCGATGCCGGTGTCGCTGGCCGACGGCCTCCGTTCCTGGCAGCAACTGGTACTGCCGATCATGGGGATCTCCATGACCGACGATGACTTTGCCTCCTTTGCCGCGCTCGAAGCCCTCCCCGGGGATGACCCCATGTTGGACGCCGGGCGGGCCATTGCCAGCCGATACCGCACATGGGCTGTGGCCAACGGGATTCGTCAACGGCAACGGGCGATGTGGGCCACCTTCTTTGAGGACTATGACGTGGTGCTGGCCCCCGTCATGCCTACCGCCGCGTTCGACCATGACACCGAACGGCCGATCATGGAACGGGTTGTGGATGTCGACGGGATCGAGTTGTCCCACACTCTGGCCATGGCCTGGTGCGGCGCCATCGGGGCTGTCTTGCTCCCGGTGGTGACCGTGCCACCGGGCGGACGCCCGACGGGCTGCCAGTTGGAGTCCAGGTGATCGGGCCGTATCTCTCCGACCTGCGGCTCCTCGCCCTGGCTGAAGCGCTCGTCGCCGCGGCCGGGCCGGGCTTCACCCCACCACCAGCCTGAATTGACCCCGTCGCGGCGACGCGCTCTCTCACTCCTCCTCGGAGACACCGAAGCGCTCGACGTAGAAATCCATGGACTCCCGAAGCTGCTGGCGGTCCAGACCGAACTGGATCAGGTCGTAGATCACGCCGCCGTGGCGACCCCGAGGATGTTCCTCCATAAAGGCGGTCATCGCCACCTCGGCCTCATCGGTCATCGGCTGATCGGCCACCTCGTAGATGCGTTTCACCATGCCGATGTCATCGGCCATGAACTCGTCGAAGCGAACGTCGGTGGTCCGGTCGGCCGGCAACACGTCGCGATCGTGGACGCAAGCGCGCAGCATCTGTTCGAGCCGGTCGGCCCAGTACTGGCCGATCCAGGGCAGGTCCACCCGGTCGCGACCGATGCGGGCCGAGTAGGCCAACATGGTGACCATGGAGGCGGTCACGGACGCGGGGTCGCGATGGGTCACCACGAAGGTGGCGTCGGGAAAGGTGTCGAAGAGCGCCGGGAACTGTTCGAGGTGCTGAGGCGACTTGAGCACCCAACGGGTGCCACCCCGGAGCCACTGCATGGCTTGGAGGATCTTCTTCAGGTATGCGTAGCTCGGGCGTTGGTCTCGGGCCAGGTAGTGGTCGCGCCAGGCGGGCATGGGGGCGATGGTCTCGAACAACATGGTGGAGAAGTCGATGGCCAGCAACTGGATCTCCTCGTGGACGTGGTCCACGGTCATCTCGTGCATCCGCTTGAACTCGGGCATGACCACGTCGAGGACCGAGAGGGACATCTCGGTTCGCTCCCGCCGTGGATCGACTTCGCCGGGATCCGGACGCACCCCTTCAGAGAGGACCGGCTCCACGCTCTCCCAGTAGGGGAGGGACCGCAGGGAGGGGTCGGCGCACATCAGGTTGTGCAGGTGGGTGCTTCCTGTGCGGGGCAGGCCGCAGATGACGATCGGCCGCTCCACTTCTACTTCCAGGATCTCGGGATGTCGCCGGATCAGGTCCTCGAGCAGGAGCCGGTTGCGCAGCAGGCCGGTCACCAAGGTGGACTGGGCCAGGACGCCGGCGTCGTCAATCCTGGCCTCGTCTCGCAACCCGGTGCAGAGAATGTCCAGGCGTCCGAGGAAATCGTCGGGCCCGAAGTCGTCGAGTCCCGTCTGGTCCACGGCCGTGGCCATCAGGGCATCGGGTTGCAATGCGACATCGGAGCCGGCTTGGGCCATCATGTCCAGGATGGCCCGTGCGTCGTCGGTGAACCGCGGCTCGGCCAGGTCGTCGAGGACGATGGCTGGTGGCCGGCGGTCCGGGCTCATCGCAGTGTCTCGACAGGAACCAGCTCGACTTGGGGTTGATCCGGGGTTGCCTCGGGCAGGAACCAGCGGAACCAGATGCGCCCCTTGTGGTGGCCGGCCGTCGACACCCAGTTGGGATGGCCGGGATCGGTGGGGGAGACGACGATCACCCACGAACCATCCGCCTCGTAGTGCACCTGAGCCCCGTTGATGGTGACGCGCTCGTAGTCATAGTTGTAGGTGTGTAGGAACGGGTTCCACAGACACAGGTTCCAAAAGGCACACTGCGGTGATCTGCCCCGCAACACGAGGGCCTGTTCGTCCTCGAGCTGGTAGCTGCCCATGGCATAGGCGGCGTCGCCCGCCGCCCATCCCACCGTCGCCGTCGGGACCGGGTAGGGGGCGTCAACGGTGTTGGGCTCGCCCAGAGAGAGGGGAACCATACGGGCCTGGTCCCGCACCCACGTGAGGGCGGCGCGAAAACGCCGGGCCAGATCAGCGTCGTCCTCGCGGTACGTGGCCGGTGGGCCCTCGGTGGCGATCTCCCACGCGGCCTTGACGTCGTGAACCGGGTCGTTCAAGTAGTCGCGTGTCACGATGGCCACCGCATCGGGGTCGAGCTTGATCCACGGCGTGCCGTCACCGGGGTCGTCAGGGGAGAGGACCATGTCGATCACACCATCGGCATCGGGGGGCGCTTGCCGAGAGTTGAGACTGCCCACGATTCGATCCGAATAGCGGCCGTCATCGGGGCCGCCGTACACGGTGAGGGACAAGTAGACGGCATCACCGCGCCTGACCCGAACACGGTAGGTCCGGGTCGGGTCGACGGGTGCAAAGCAGTAGAAGGCGTCCGCGTTGTCACCGCCCCACTTCTTGTAGGGCCCGACGATCTGGATGAACCGGGGATGGGCGGAGTCAGCCCAGACCTGTGTATCGGTGGCCACCTGCAAGATGGACAAGATCCACTTGTGGGCCTCGAGGAGACTCTGCTCGTCCCCAGGGCCGGACAATCGCTCGACCAACCGACGGTGCTGCTCT
>DASXMT010000511.1:0-12485 GCA_036495505.1 Acidimicrobiales bacterium
TGTTGCAGTACGAGATCAGCGCCCAAGGCCCGCTCGGGAGCTGATCCGCAGAACCTGCTCGACAGGGACGGGAACCCGCGTAGGGTGCTCGAATGGCTGATCGTTCCTATCCCACCCGCCTCCTCGGACCCTCTGGACTGGAGGTCTCCGCTCAGGGTCTCGGTTGCATGGGCATGTCCCAGAGCTACGGTCCGGCCGACGAGGACGAGTCCATCGCCACCATCCACCGCGCCCTCGACCTCGGGATCTACTTCTTGGACACGGCCAACGCCTACGGGCGCGGCCACAACGAGGAGCTGGTCGGTCGGGCCATCGCCGGGCACCGGGACGAAGTGGTCCTGGCCACCAAGTTCGCCATCGAGTTCAACGGCGGCCAGCGGTCGATCAACGGCCGCCCCGAGTACGTGAAGGCGTGCTGCGACGATTCGCTCCGGCGTCTGGGGACCGACCGCATCGACCTCTACTATCAGCACCGGGTGGACCCCACGGTGCCGATCGAGGACACGGTCGGGGCCATGGCCGAGCTGGTGACCGAGGGCAAGGTCAGGCACCTCGGTTTGTCCGAAGCCAGCGTGGCCAGCCTGGAGCGGGCTTCTGCCGTCCATCCCATCACCGCCCTGCAGAGCGAGTGGTCGCTGTGGACGAGGGACCTGGAAGCCGAAGTCCTGCCCGCTGCCCGTCGACTGGGCATCGGCATCGTCCCGTTCAGCCCCCTCGGACGCGGGTTTCTCTCCGGCCAGATCACCAGTCCTGACGACTTCGACGAGCACGATTTCCGGGCCCACAGCCCGCGCTTCCAGGGCGAGAACTTCACACGCAATCTCGATCTGGTCCGTCAGGTCGAGGCGCTGGCCACGGCCAAGGGTTGTACCCCCAGCCAGCTGGCCCTGGCCTGGGTGCTGGCTGCAGGCGACGACGTGGTCCCCATCCCCGGGACCAAGCGGCGTACCTACCTGGAAGACAACGCAGGAGCGGTCAACGTGGAACTGACCGATGACGACCTGGCCCAGCTGGACAAGCTGTCTCCGCTCGGGGCCTGGGCCGGTGACCGCTATCCGGTGGCCGCCGCCGCCAACTACGGCGACAGCCCTCCACAGGCGTAGGCGGCGGCAGCCTCAACCCATCCCGAAGAACCTCATCGTGGCGTCGATGGCGCCGAAGTCCGACGGGGTGGAGAAGTGGTCCACACCGGCCAGGGTGACCAGTGATGCCTGGGGCAGGGCGGCCACCAGCCGGTCGGCCGGCCCCACCATGTCGCGGTCACCGAGCACCACCAAGACGGGACAGGACACGGTCGACAGGTCCTTCTCGCTCAGGGGTTGGCGGGGACGACGGATGAAAGCCGACAGTGCCTTGGCGTCGTTGCCCGTCGACTGGGCCAGTCGCCGGAACAGGCGAGCTTGCACGTCCTCGGGCTCGTCGTCGCCCTCCAGCGCATCGACGATGACGGTGGGATCAGCGGTTTCGAAGACGTTGTCGCCCACACCGAGCACGGCGATCCGCTCGAAGCGTCCGGGGTTGGCGATGGCCAGGTGCAACAACAGGTCGCCTCCGGCTGAGAACCCGACAGCGTGGCGCGCGCTCGGCGGGAGCAGCCCGAACACCTCGCTCTCCACCTCGGCGTAGTCCTGTGGGTCGGTCGGCCTGCCCGAGGACCCGTGACCGGGCAGGTCGAGCTCGGGCACCTCGCAATCGAAGTCGGCCAGGATGTCCACCCAGCCGCTCTGTCGCCAGCCATGGTCGAACGAGGAGGCGAAACCGTGCAGAAGGACCAGCGACGTCGGTGACTCGGGCATGGTGAGATCAAACTAGCGGGATCGGCCGAGGGAGGTCGTCTTCCTGCTCGCGCCATCCGACTTCCTGCTCGCGCCATCCGAATCAAGGAATGGGAGGCTCAATCGTCGGCCGTATACAGTGCACCCGGGCCGACCCAGGGAGGGAGCTGCTGTGACCGATATGTTCGCCGGAGTCCGCGTCGTCGAGGCCGGGACGTGGATGTTCGTACCATCGGCTGCCGCGGTGCTGGCCGACTTCGGCGCCGAGGTGATCAAGGTCGAGCACCCGAGGCGAGGTGACCCCCAGCGGGGCCTGGAGACCGGTGGTCGCGGTCTCGTGCCCAGCCATCTGGCCATGGAGCAAGCCAACCGGGGCAAGCGCAGCATCGGCATCGACACCTCGATGCCCGAGGGACGAGACCTGCTCTACAAGCTGGTCGAGTCGGCCGATGTCTTCATGACCAACCTCCTCCCTGCCGCCCGTCGGAAGAACGGGGTGGACATCGACCAGATCCAGGGCATCAAGCCCGACATCATCTACGTGCGGGCCACGTCGGCCGGCCCGAAGGGGCCCGATGCCGCCAAGCCCGGGTACGACGCAGCCACCCACTGGCTGCGCGGCGGCATCGCATACACGGTGACCGAGCCCGACGCCCCTCGCCCGGCCAAGTCCCGCCCAGGATTCGGCGACAAGACGGGATCGATGAACATCGCCTTCGGTGTCGCCGCCGCCCTCTTCCGTCGGGAGCGGACCGGTGAGGGTGCGGTGGTGGACACCTCGCTGCTGAGCACGGCCATGTGGTCCCTGTCCAGTGACATCACCTACTCGGCCTACACCAACCAGGAGTTCAGCCGGATCGAGCAGCCCATCGCCAACCCCATCGCCTACTCCTACAAGACGGCCGACAACCGGTGGATCGGGCTGTTGATGCTCGAGTCCGACCGGTGGTGGCCGCAACTGTGCCAGCACCTGGGGCGAGAGGACCTGATAGCCGACGAGCGGTTCAAGGACGCCGCCGCCCGCTATGACAACCGCGGCGCGTGCGTGCAGGTCCTGAGCGACGTCTTCGCCTCGGCCACCCTCGACGAGTGGCGGAGCCGGTTCGCCACGCTCACCGCACCGTGGGAGCCGCTCCAGAGCCCGCTCGAAGTGCTCGACGACCCCCAGGTCAAGGCAAACGGGTTCATCCGGGACCACGTGGTGGCGACGGGTGAGACGGCCAAGATCGTGGCCGCGCCGGTCCAGTTCGATGAAGAGGTGGTCAAGGCTGTCCGCGCCCCCGAGCTGGGCGAGAACACCGAGGAGATCCTGCTCGAGCTGGGCGCGGACTGGGAGGAGATCATCCGCCTGAAAAACCTCGGCGCCATCAACTAGGGCCGAAAAAACCGAGTCACCAGGCATGAACGAGCTGCCACACGGCGAGGCCATGAGCTGGCTGGCCCGACAGGACCCTGATCGCCCGGCCATCATCTGCGACGACGACTCCGTCACCCGCATCGAGCTCGAGAGACGGGCAAACGCCATGGCCAGGACCTACGCCCAGCGGGGCGTGGCAGGCGACGACATCGTCGCCCTCATGGTCCCCAACGGCACCGAGTTCTACGTGGCCGCGCTGGCTGTGTGGAAACTGGGGGCGGTGCCCATGCCCGTGTCGCACCGTCTCCCCGATGCCGAACTGGAGCCCATTCTCCATCTGGCCCAGCCCTCGCTGGTGGTCGGCTTGGACGGCGACCGTCCGGCGGCGTCACGATTCGACGCCGTCCCCGTCGGATTCGACCCCGACCCCTCGGCGGAGGATTCGGCGCTGCCTGCCGTGCTGGCCCACTACGGCAGAGCGCTGACTTCGGGAGGCAGCACGGGACGGCCAAAGGTGGTGGTGAGCCACGTGAAGGCCGTGGTCGACCCGGAGAGCGAGACGTTGGGCCTGGGGTCGGGCAGCGTCCAGCTGGTACCGGGCCCGTTGTTCCACAACGCACCGTTCATCACCTCATGCCAAGGCCTCCTTCGAGGGGCGACCCTCGTGGTCATGAACCGCTTCGATCCTGCCGTCATGCTGAAGCTCATCGAGCAGTACCGGGTGACCTGGATGCAGGTGGTACCGACGATGTTGCAGCGAGTCTGGCGGCTCCCCGACGAGGACCGACTGGGCCGGGACGTGTCCTCACTGCAGGTCGTCTTCAGCACCGGCGGGCCGTTCCCCGCCTGGCTCAAGGAGGCATGGGCCGGATGGATCGGACCCGACAAGGTCCTCGAGGCCTACGGCAGCTCCGAGCAGTACGGCGGAAGCACCCTGGTCACCGGGGAGGAGGCACTGCGCAAGCCGGGGACGGTCGGTCGCAGCCGGTACGGACCGCCCCGCATCGTCGACGAGGACGGCCGCCAGGTCGGTGTCGGTGCGGTGGGACTCATCTACTTCGAGCGATTGAAGGAACCCAACTATCACTACCTGGGGGCTGAGTCGCAGATCGTCGACGGATGGGAGACGCTGGGCGACATGGGGTCCGTGGACGAGGACGGGTATCTGTTCCTGGCCGACCGCCGAGTCGACATGATCATCACCGGTGGGGAGAACGTGTTCCCGGCCGAGGTCGAGGCCGCTCTCGACCAGCATCCCGACGTCCGCTCATCGGTGGTGATCGGACTGCCCGACGACGATCTCGGGCAACGGGTTCACGCCATCGTCGACATCGGGCGGCACGACGGCACGACGGCCGAGGTCGGCCAAGCCGATCTGGTTGCCTTTCTGGCCGATCGCATCGTCCGCTACAAGATCCCTCGGACCGTCGAGCTGGTCAGCGAACCCCTGCGCACCGATGCCGGCAAAGTGCGACGGTCCCAGCTTCGCGACGAACGGATCGCCGCGTCGAAAAAGTAGCGCACCAGGGCCGTCCGTCCTGGCGGACGGCCCGGTCAGGTGGAGGCGAGGTGGGGAATGACTTCCTTCCCGAATGCGGCCAGCGTGGCGGGGTCGGCGAAGTCGGTGAACCACGTGTAAAGCCGCTCCACGCCGCGATCGGCGAGAGCGCCGATCTGGTCAACGAGCTCGGGGGCGGTGCCGAACATGATGACGTCCCCGAAGGCGGCGAAGCGTCGACGGGCAGCGGCCTCGACTTCTTCTCTCTCCTTCTCGGACGGGATGAAGCACACCATCTGCTGCACCGACGTGCGGGCCTCACCGACCTGGGCCCGGAGCTCCTCCAGCCGGTGCAGGTTCCCGATCTGCAGGTTCCACCAGTCGGCGTGGCGCGCCACCAGCTCCAGCGTCTTCTTCCCGGTGCCGCCGATCACGATGGGGATGTGGCCCACCGGCGTCGGCCGTTGCATTGCCCCCCTCAGATGGTGGAACTCCCCGTCGAAGTCCACCGACTCGCCCGACCACAGGGCACGGAGCACCTGGAGGGTCTCGTCCAGACGTCGTATACGAGCCCCGGCAGTCTGCTCGTCGACCCCGAACGTTTCGAACTCGGCGGGAACCGATCCCCAGCCCAGGCCGAGGTCGAACCGCCCGCCGCTCGCCTGGTCGATCGACGCCACCTGCTTGGCCAGGACCGCCGGGTGACGGAAGGCGTCGCACAGTACGAGATGACCCATGCGCAGCCGCTCCGTCCGGGCCGCCAGCCACGTGGCCGTGACCAGCGCTTCGTACATCGGCTGGGTCTCGGCCATGGGCGGGGCGAAATGGTCCATGAACGCCATACCGCCGAATCCAGCCGCCTCGGCGTTCTTGGCGTGCGCCTCCAACTGCTCGAACGACAGCCGCATCTGGGGCAGGTACAGATGGATCTCGGTCACAGTGATTCTCTCCTGGTCAGCTATTCAAACCTGGCTCGTATCGCTGGGTTGGTGACGAAGACCGGCAGCTGGTCGCCGCCCGGTCCACCCAGGGTCATGCCCCCGTCCACAGCCAGGGTCTGGCCGGTCACGTACGCGCCCAGATCGGACAGCAGGAACAGGGCGGCGTTGGCTACGTCCTGGGGGTCACCGCGACGGCGCAATGGGATCTCCTGGGCCGCGTCGGACAAATCACTCTGTCCGGCCCGGGGGGTCTTGATGGTCCCAGGCGCCACCAGGTTGACCCGAATGCCGTAGGGGGCCCATTCGAGCGCCATGGTGCGGCTGAACGACTCGAGGCCGGCCTTCGATGCGCCGTAGGCCGCCAGCAGCGGCGCGCCACGGGCAGCCACGGACGAGATGTTGACGAAGCTGCCGGTCTGTCCGGCATCGATGAGGGTGCGGGCCACATCTCGGCAGGTGATGACCGCATATCGGAGGTTGCGCGACACGATCCGGTCGAAGGCATCCATGTCGTACTCGGCGGTCCGCCACCAGTCATCGGGGAGCGCCCCGCCGACCACGTTGACCAAGTGCCGAAACGGTCCAAGCTCGGCCGCGGCCGTAGCGACGGCGGCACGCAGGGCAGCCTCGTCGGTCACGTCGGCCACCACGCCGACGGAACGACGCCCGAGGGCGCGGACCCGGTCCTCGCTGTCCTGGGCGTGTTCGGCCACATAGGTGATGACGGCTACATCGGCACCAGCCTCGGCGAGGGTCAGGGCCATGGCCGTGCCGATGCCACCGCCGCCTCCTCCCACGACCAAGGCGTTGCGGCCACTGAGGTCGATCGTCGTGCCCACGCCCTTACCTCAGCTGTCGCCGCGCTGGGCTTGGAACGGCGACCAGGCCCCGGACGACACGTGGTTCCCGGCGTCGACGTCGATGAGCACGCCGGTAACCGACCGGGCATCGTCGGACAGCAGGAAGGCCACAGCGGCACCGATGTCGTCGGCCTCGGTCAGGCGACCGAGCAGAAGGTGGCTCCCGGCCGCCGCGCCGCCGTCCTTCTCCCACATCGACTGGGTGGCCATGGTCCGGGTCAGGCCGGGGCTCACGGCGTTGACCCGCACGCCCCTGGGGCCCAAGTCGTTGGCCAACGTGCGGGTGAGCGCATTGAGAGCCGCCTTGGCCGCCGCATAGGCGGCCATCGACGGAGTCGTCTTCTTGGGCGAGCCGCTGGAGATGTTGACGATGGCCCCACCACCGTCATCCCCGAGTCCCCGTCGCACGGCTTCTTGGATGAGGGCAAGCGTCGGCCATGTGTTCACGGACACCGTCTCGATGAACGCGGCACGGTCCATGTCCAACGCCGACCCCGGATAGGGGGCCCCGCCAACGGTGTTGGCCAGCAGGTCGATGCGACCGAACTGGTCGAGCGCGGTGTCGACCAACCGGGCCGGAGTGTCATCGTCATCGGCAGAACCGGCGACGGCGACAACCGAGAGTCCTTCGGACTTGAGGGCGCGTTCTGTTTCGCGGAGCTGATCCTCTGACCGGGCATTGATGACGACCGATGCCCCTTCAAGGGCAAGACGACGGGCCGACGACCTGCCTATTCCGGGATTGGTCGAGGCTCCGGTCACGATGGCGACCTTGCCCTCGAACCGGCGGCCGAACGTCGTTTCGTCCACTGAGTCCCCCCCGTAGGTCAGCCAATTCAGTGCAGCGGTTGGAACCTACACGCGATCCGTGGGAAGGATACAAACGACCGGAACGCACCGCCTTACCAATGAACAGCGTGGCTCACCGGATCTCCGAGCGGTGCTTCAGTCCCTCTGCTTCCATCTCCACGTAGCGACGAGACAGGCTCGACGTGAACAGCCCGGCGAGCCATGCCAGCGTGCCGGTCTGTCGAATGCTCAGGTCGGCCACCACTTTCTTGGCTGGCGAGATCGAGAGACGGTGATCAGCGACTGTTGTCACGCTGCCCGACTTGGCCTTCCACGTAAGGACGCGATCGGGCTCGAGTTGGGTGACCTCCCACACGGCAGCAGGTAGGCGCGGCTGCTTGATCCGGATCTTGGCGCCTGGCGTCAAGGGTGACCCACTGACGGCGGCGATCTGTTGGATCGACTTGGTCCACTCGGGCCATCGCTCCAGGTCGGTCAGTACGCCCCAGACCGTTTCCAGTGGGGCGTCGATCTCGATCGAAGTCCGATACTCCATGAGGCCCTCCTCGTAGCGTTTCACTTGGCCAGCGTTTCTGTTGGGCAGCGTTTCTGTTGGCACGCATCCACGTGCCAAGTCGCCGCATGAACCAGATGGTACATGTACCATCTGGTTCATGGCCAAGCGAACCTCGAACGTGTCTACGGGGCCGAAGGAGCAGCTGTTGGAGCGCACGATCGGGTACCTGGCCGAGCACGGGATGATCGATGTCTCGCTGCGGGCGCTGGCCGCAGCGATCGGCACCAGCCACCGGATGCTCATCTACCACTTCGGCTCCAAAGACGGGCTCTTCGTCGCGGTCGTCCGAGCCGTGGAAACCCGTCAGCGAGCAGCCTTCTCCGACCTCGTCGTCTCGTCGGGCGACTCGTTGAGCGACGTCGCCCGCCAGTTCTGGCGCCGGTTGAGCGACCCTGCCCTCGCGCCCCACGAGCGGCTGTTCTTCGAGATGTACGGACAAGCCCTTCAAGGCCGACCCTACGCTGCTCCCCTCCTCGACGGCATCGTCGACTCGTGGCTCGGGCCCATGACGGACGTGCTCCGCCAGACCGGGATCTCCGAGGACTTGGCCCGCGCCGAAGCGCGGCTCGGCATTGCCGTCATCCGCGGCCTCCTGCTCGACCTCTTGGCCACGGGCGACGCCGACGGCGCGACAGCGGCTTTCGAACAGCATGTTGTCGGCGCCGAAGCCCGACTCGCCGTCGATCGGTCTTGAGCTGGCGCGCTCAGGGATCTTCACCAACCTCTCCGACCATGTATCGCCCAACATTCGCGAACACCCTCCGAAGTCTTCCCGACGCAGCTCGCGACGTTTCGAGACGGGTCAGATGGGTACGGTAAATTCTTGTGCCCGCTACTGGAAGGTGACAACTATGTTGACCCTCACCCCCGATGCAGCTCACGTTATTCAGGACCTGGTTTCTGATCATCCCGGCGCAGGCCTTCGCATTTCCTCCAAGCCGTTGGATACCGATCGGATAGAGCTGGGATTGGCGGTGACGGCCAGTCCCGAGCCCACTGACCAGATTGTCAATGAGCAGGGCTCACAGGTGTTCCTGGATCTCGAGGTGGCACCGCTGCTCGAGGACAGGACCCTGGACGTTGATGTCTCCGACGACCGCGAGGTTGCGTTCAAGCTCCTGCCGTAGCCGCAGCCAGAGTCTGAGCTGCATCAGTTGCCATAGCTGCAGCCATCTTGTGGAGGCTCGCGAGGGCTTCTCGGTGGTGGTACTCCGGGCAGACCTGTCAATGTTAAAGTTTGGTTGAAGTTTTCTCGGGGTGACGTATACCGTTGTCTCCATGGACTCGGAACTGACCATCGGCGCTTTGAGCGAGAGGTCGGGCGTGGCCACTTCGGCTCTGCGTTTCTACGAAGCGGAAGGTTTGATCCACGCCACGCGCACGGCGGGAGGACAGCGCCGCTATTCCCGCGACACATTGCGACGGGTGTCGTTCATACGCGTCGCCCAGCAAGTCGGCCTCCGGTTGGACGAGATCCGGGTGGCTCTTGAGTCCCTGCCCGAGCACCGCACCCCTACGGCCAAGGACTGGGAACGCCTCTCCTCCTCATGGCGACCCAGACTCGACGCGCAGATCGCGTTGCTCGAGCGCTTGCGAGACCGTCTGGGCGGGTGCATCGGCTGCGGATGCCTTTCTCTCCGGTTCTGCAAGCTCCTCAACCCGGATGATCAAGCCGGCCAGCGTGGGCCGGGACCGCGACACATCCTCGAAGGCTGAGTGACGCGGTGCTGCCCTGGCCCTGGGCAACGAGGTCAACCCGCTGGTGCCAGCGTCGACCAGTGCTGACGCAACGAGGTCACCAACTCGTCGGATCGTTCGTCGGGAAAGAAGAGCCGTCCATCCTCGATTTCGACCACGTCCGTCGCTCCCGGGATCAGGTCCTTCAACCAATAGGCCCACGAGAGCTCGAAGAACGTGTCGGCCGTCCCCCACACGATGAGCGTCGGTACCTGAAGCCGCGAGAGCTCGGGCTCCACGGCCAACAGGTCCTCCGGGTCCAACGACAGGAGCAACTGCTCGAACTGGTGAGCCCGCTCCGGGGTCCCGAGCAGAGGTTGGAGGTACGTGCGCAGCACTTCAATGGGAAGATGGTTGATGTCCTGGTAGCTGGTTCCGAAGAGGGCCTCGCGCGCCAGCGGAAGGTCGGCCAGCAAGTCGGGCGCCCCTGCGGCAATGGCTCCGGCTGCCGCCAACTCGATTTCTGGCTTGAACGCCTCAGGGGGGAGGTTGTCTTGGGTATCGCAGTTGGTGAGACACAACGAGCGGAGTCGTTCCGGGTGGTTCGCGGCGAACACCTGGGCCACCGCTCCTCCGGTGTCATGGGCGACCAGATCGAGCATGCCCAGGTCGGCCGACGTGCAAAAGGCGTCGAGTACCGCGGCCAGCGAACCAAGCCGAAAATCCTGGTCCGGAGCCGCCGGGGTCTGGCCGTGGAGTGGGAGGTCGACGGCCACACAGCGCCGTTCTGCGGCCAGTGCGCCGATGGCATGGCGCCACAACAGGGCATTCGATCCGATGCCATGGACGAACAGGGTCACGGGTCCGTCACCAACATCCAGACAGCTGACCGGGCCCATCGCCGTCTCCACCGTCCGGCGGTGCACTTCGAGCTCGGAAACATTCATGTGCTTTCCTCCTGAGGGAATGGATTGAGTACACGGTCCGGCGCACGCCGGCGGTACCATGAGCTATACCGACTATCGGTCTAACGTAATAGACCGATAGTCGGTCTGTCAAGGAGGCAACCGCAGAGCATGCCGGAACAGATGAATCAGAACGTGGCCCGAGGCGCCGCCACTCGCGAGCACCTGATCGAAGTGGCCACCAAGCTGTTCGCCGAACGGGGATACGAGGACACGTCGATCGGGACAGTGCTGCAGGAGGCGTCGGTCAGCCGCGGATCTCTCTACCATCACTTCAAGAACAAAGAGGCCCTGTTCGAAGCCGTACTAGAAGCCATGGAGAACGACATTGGCATCCGGGTCATGGATGCTGCTTCCGGAGCCACCGACGCCAAGGAGATGCTGCGATTGGGTGCGCTGGCCTGGGTACAACTGGCCGGAGACCCCGTGGTGCAGCGAGTCCTGTTGATTGACGCGCCCTCCGTGCTCGGCTGGGACCGCTGGCGGGCACTCGAAGAGCGGCACGCCCTCGGACTGGTCAGAGGTGCCCTCGCTGCCATCGCCGACCAGGGCGATCTCGATCAGGAGCTGGTCGATGTCCTCTCGCACGTCATCTTGGCCGCAATGAACGAGATCGCACTTCTCGTGGCTCGATCCGACCACCCTGACGAGGAGGCGCGCCTCGGTGCCGACGCCATCGACGAGGTCCTGTCCCGCCTCCTCGGATAGCCCCCTTCAGAGGGCGGGCCCACCCTCCACAGCCACCCCTCCAAAGCCACCTCACCGCATGCCGCCACTCAGCTGCGGGGCAGGTCCCTCCAGGCCATGTTCTTGTCGGTGCGCGGTTCGCCGGGAAGACCGAGGACCCGTTCGCCGAGGATGTTGCGCATGACCTCGGAGGTGCCCCCCTCGATGGAGTTGGCCCGGGCCCGCAGAAAGGCCTTGTGCATGTCCGGGGTCCCCAAGGCCACGTAGTCAGGCCGGATCTTCGGGTAGTCCGAGCCGTAGAGCATGCCTTCGGCACCCATCAGGTCCATGCACAGCTCATATATGTGTTGGTTGAGCTCGGCGAAGGCGAGCTTGGCTACCGACCCCTCGGGGCCGGGGGTCCCCACCCCCCGGGCGATCGAGGCCCTGAGATTGGTCAGCCTTGTCGCCTCGCTGCTTGCCCACAGCGACATGAGGCGGTCACGAAGGGCAAGGGCATGGGGAGACGTGGCCCCGGCCCAACGCTCACGCCACAACCGGACGGCGTCACCAATGGGGCCACCGCCGCGCGGAGCCACGTTGCCGCCAATGGAGACCCGCTCGTTCATGAGCGTGGTGACGGCCACTCGCCAGCCATCGCCCTCGCCGCCCAGGCGGCCGGCATCGGACACCCGGGCATCGGTGAAGAAGATCTCGTTGAATTCGGCCTCACCGGTGATCTGGTAGAGGGGACGGACCTCCACGCCCGGTGCATGCATGTCGACGAGGAACGCCGTCATGCCCTGGTGCTTGGGAAGGTCGGGGTCCGTCCGGGCCAGGAGCAACCCAAAACTCGACAAGTGGGCCACCGTCGTCCACACCTTTTGGCCGTTCAACACCCACTCGTCACCGTCGCGCACCGCACGGGTGGCCAGGCTGGCCACATCAGATCCGGCCCCCGGCTCGCTGAACAGCTGGCACCAGATCTCCTGGCAGGTGAACAGCGGACGGAGATATCGGCTCTTCTGCTTCTCGGTGCCATGGACTACGACCGTTGGAGCAACCATCCCGTACCCGATGACATTGCGGATGGCGGCCGACGGCGCCCCGGCCTCGGCCAACCTGCGGACGACCCGGCCGTGCAGCCCCGGGCTCAGCCCGAGTCCACCGTGGCCAACCGGAAAGTGCACCCAAGCCAATCCCCGGTCGAATTGTTCACCCAGGAACTCCTGGGCCGACACGGTGTCGGGCGGGACGTCAGCCAAGAGCTGGTTCACCAGCTCATCGACCTCTGCCTCGGCATCTACATCGCTACGCGCCACATCGGTCGTCGTCACGTGTTCCTCCTCAAGCGGGTCACGGCCCCTGAGCTTACGGTGC
>DASXMT010000512.1:0-3577 GCA_036495505.1 Acidimicrobiales bacterium
GTCGAGGACGCCATGTGGCAGCCCGTGTACCCCGACCTCCCCTCCCCAGCCGCCGGAGGTGCCCGATAATGCCTGCCGCCAAACGCCACGCCCCGGATCACAGGCCGTCGAACGCCCAGTCCGACGACGCGCCGGCCGTTCTGGACCTGCCCATCGGGCTCTCGGAGAGCGGCCAGCGCCACGAGACCGACTCGATGGGTGGGATCGAGGTACCCGCCGACCGGTACTGGGGCGCACAAACCCAACGCTCCCTGGTCCACTTCTCGATCGGGAACGACAAGATGCCCCACGAGGTGTACCACGCGTATGGCTATGTCAAAAAGGCGGCTGCCATCATCAACGGCCGGGCCGGACGTCTACCGAAATGGAAAGCCGACCTCATCGCCCGCGTCGCCGATGAAGTCATCGCCGGTCTCCTCGATGACAGCTTCCCGCTCTACGTGTGGCAAACAGGGTCAGGTACACAGTCCAACATGAACGTCAATGAAGTGATCAGCAATCGGGCGATCCAACTGATCGGCGGGACGCTTGGATCCAAGGTACCGGTGCACCCGAACGACCACGTCAACATGGGCCAGTCCAGCAATGACACGTTCCCGACCGCAATGCACATCGCTACGATCACCGAGTTCAATAGCCGGCTAGCGCCGCAAGTGCGAGCGCTGCAGGCGGCGCTCGCCGATAAGGCGCGCGAGTGGAATGACGTCATCAAGATCGGCCGTACGCATCTCGAAGACGCTGTGCCCCTGACAGTGGGCCAAGAGTGGTCCGGTTACGCGGTACAGCTCGACCAGGCCCTGGAACGGCTGCAGTCCACGATGCCCGGCCTCTACGAACTAGCCATGGGCGGCACAGCGGTTGGTACCGGACTCAACGCCCCCCCTAGATTCGCAGCGGACGCCGCTGTCCAAATCGCCGATCTGACCGGCCATCCGTTCACCACTGCCACGAACAAGTTCGCCGCGCAGGGCAGTCTTGACGCCATGGTCGCCGCGAGCGCGGGACTACGAGCGGTCGCTGTCCCGTTGATGAAAATCGCCAACGACATTCGCTGGCTTGCTTCCGGGCCGCGCTGTGGGATCAGCGAACTCGTCGTGCCTGCCAACGAGCCCGGCTCTTCCATAATGCCCGGCAAGGTCAACCCGACCCAATGCGAAGCCATGGTGATGGTCTGCATCCAGATTCTCTCCGAGGACAACTGCGTGGCGTTTGCCGGGAGCCAAGGGAACTTCGAGCTCAATGCGATGCGCCCTCTCATCATCAACAACGTGTTGCACTCCGCTCGAATCCTTGGCGATGCCTGCGAGAAGCTCCGCAAGTACTGCATCGAGGGGACCGAGCTACACGCCGAGCAGATCCGAAGGTACGTCGAACGCTCCCTCATGCTCGTTACGGCTCTCTCTCCTGTCATCGGCTACGACAGAGCTAGCGCAATCGCTCATGCGGCCAACGACAAGGGCATCACCCTGCGCGAGGCCGCACTCGCCAGTGGCGACATCGGCGCTTCCGATTTCGACCGCGTGGTCGACCCCAAAGCGATGGTCGGCGCGCTGTGAGGATCTCTCTGGTAGAGGACGCTTCTGACCGTGACACCGATGGTGACTTCCCCAAACTGCCGAACTCACAACGACCGACCAGGTTTTAGCGGCTCTCGAGGCTGCCTCAATCGGTCGGCGATCTTGATCTGGGTGATCGACATGCTCAAAGGACCAAGGCTCTTAATGTTAGGCGCGAGCGATTCTCCAGCGCGCCGCTCTCATGAGCGCACACGGCCTGATCGGTCGAACTCATGGGACAGCCACATGGCGGACACGATTGCGTTTCTGATCAGTGCGCGTGCGAGCCTTCTAGAGCTCGCAAGTGAGACTTCTGAGGATCCTCAAGATGAACGAGTCTTCACTTCTGTCTCTGCAAAAGTGGTTGAGGCACTTTCCGCCCTCGATGACCTCAGCGTGGCCAACTGGGTCCAGAGCGGATGCGTCGGATCACTGGGTCATTCGCTTGCACGCTTGCCAACTTGGAACGTGTGTCTCGATGGCCAGCTCTAGCCGTGATTCCTTTCTTCTTCGCTCGAATTCCCTCGAGATCCCGGGACCTGATCCAGACCCAGATACGGGGCCGACGACGAGGAACTCTGATCGTTGAGCAGGGCGGTCCACGTGCCGAAGCGGGGCTGTTCCTAAACTCTGATTCGAAACGATCACCAATCCTCCCCCTCCATCACCTAGCGTTGGATCCCCGTTGCGTCGTGGCCACCATTCCTTACTCGGTGCGCCACGAGATTTATCGGGGACAATTGGTCTACGTCGGCGAGGGCAGTGGTCCTCACCGCGAAGGCACTATTGAAATTACAGCGGGAGTCTTTGCGCTCGTTCGACTCCACGTTGTGGGCTCAGGGCAACAATCCACGCGGCAGGTGTTGTTGTGATGCCTCGGGACACTGAGTCGGACAAACTCCTTCTGGAAGGGTTTTGCGCTGGGGACGAAGGATCCGCGGGCACATTCGACAAGCGATTCTCGGGTCGATTGCGTTACATCGCGTTCCGGATCGTTGGCGACACCGGATCCGCTGAAGATGTCGCACAGATTGCCTTTGAACGGGCCTGGAAACGTGGAGCGTTGTTCGACCACGAGCGAGGATCGCTTGATGCGTGGATGACGGCAATTGCCCGCAACGCGGCGCTGGACTGGGTTCGGATGAAGCGAGCTCTTCCCCTAGATCCTTTTGAGATTTGTGCGAAACAGACCGGGGGATCCTCTAATCCGGAGCATGGGAGTGGAATCACGGTGCGTCCAGCTGAGATCAGATCCGCGCTCGCTAGCCTTCCTCCCGCTCTCGTGCGTTCCGTCCTCCTGTCCGGCGCCTTTGACCTTACCGCCGCCGAAGTTGCCAGCTGCGAACACATACCGCTTGGCACGGCGAAGTCCAGGATCCGTACAGCGAAACGACGTCTGCGGAGAGAATTGGAGTGCTCCGCGCAAAGAGGGGCATGACCCCGTCAGGACGAGGGAATCGAGCCGGCTACCGGCGCCCCCAGCTCGACCGAAGCAGATGGGCCACTCCTGAAGAGTGGCCCGACCCTGCTGTTTGCTGAGTGGCGGGGGGAGGATTTGAACCTCCGACCTTCGGGTTATGAGCCCGACGAGCTACCAGACTGCTCCACCCCGCGGCGAAGAAGACACTCTATCTGTCCCCCGGGAGTGTCGTCGCCGCTCCCCGAGGCGAGAGCCGGAGCTAGAGCGTCTGCGCCTTCGGCGGAGGTGGCGGGGGGGAGGCGGGGTCGGCCGCCTGCGGGGGCGGTGGCGGTGGCGGCGCCGGTGCCGGGGCGTCTGTCGCGGCGTCGCCGGCCGGTGCGGCCGTCGGCCCACCAGCCGCGGACTCCGGTGCCAGCGTCAACGGACCGTGCTCCGACTCGTGGTGCTGGAGCGCTGCCACCAGGCGCTCGATGTCGGCGTCGGTGGTCGGTGTGGCCCGGGCCGTCTTCGTTGCGTAGAAGGCCGCGCCCAGGTCACGGAGCATCCCCTCGGCCGCCTTCTTGGCCTGCGACTCGTCCAGCTTCGCCTGGCCCTTGGCCGC
>DASXMT010000513.1:0-7211 GCA_036495505.1 Acidimicrobiales bacterium
GATGAAGCGGGTCATGGAATTACCCGGACGGCTCCCTTCTCGAATGTAGGCGCCCACGGCGCCGACGTCGGGATCGGAGAAGTGTCTGGTCATCCGGCGAAGCGAGGTCGGGGTGAAGAGGACGTCCGAGTCCATGATGAGTACGGCCTCGGCCAGTCGTCGGCGAGGATCACCGCCAGCCCATGGTTGAGCACCGCCGCCTTTCCCTCGCCACCCTTGTCTCGGCGGAGGTAGTAGATGCGGGTGGGGTGCTCGGCCGCCGCCGCTTGGACCAGGGCCGGGGTGCCGTCGGTGCTGGCGTCGTCGACCACGTAGATGCGGACCGCTTCGGCGGGGTACTCGAGGGACAACAGGGTCGTGAGCGTGGTGCCCAGCACAACTTCCTCGTTGTGGGCGGGGATGATGATGGCCGTGCGCGGTTGGGTCGGCACCGAGTTCTTGGCGTGGTCCCGGTAGCGATGAAACATGGCCAGGGAAACGAACGCGGCGCTGACCAGTGATACCGATGCGGCGGCGATGACGAACAACGACAGGAGGATACGGACGAACACTTCCATGGTCAGGTGACCGTCATAGCCGGCGTGGCCGCCCCCCGCTCATGACATCGATGCCAGTATCTCGGGAACCCGATCGTAGAGGCCGATGGTCTCGATGCGGTGACTGTCGGTGGCACACACGATCGGTACCTGGTGGCGGGCGAAGTGTTCGAGGGTCGGCGCCGACGGGCACCCCCACCGTTCGTTGACCTCGATCATGATCTCGAACCGACGGGATTGGTGTGCCAGCCAATCGAGGCCCGAGGGAGACAGGTCCCTCTCCGACATCCCCGCCTTGGGCAGAACGCTGAACATGTGGGCGAGTATCCCGATCCCGGCAACCGCCTCCAGCGAATTGCCGATGGCCTCGATGAGCACATCGGCCAATGCCGCGGAGTCCCATCGGCCGTCCTCGATGCCGTTCAGGACTTCCTTCGGGTTGTGAGGGCCGTCTTCCATGGGGAACTGATGATCGGCAACCAGGATGTGATCCAGGGCTTCGAGGCCGGGGGGAAGATCGAGCGCGCCGGCCTGGTCGAGCACCTTGGTCTCGACGCCTCGCAGGATGGTAAGAGGCTCCGGACGCTCGGCATCGCTTTCGATCAGCTCGTCGGTGGCCTGGATGAATTCCGGCAACCAGTCCGAGTCCACTCGGACGTGGTCCACCAGGCAGACCGTGTGCAGCCCTCGCTGGCGGGCCGTGGTCACGTTCTCGGCAATGGTGTTCTTCCCGTCCGAGAAGGTGGAGTGGACATGCCCGTCCCGTCCGAGGTCGCCGGTCACGAGCGCGCCGAGCTCATGTCCTGCGCACTCTGTCTGATAGTGGGTCGATCCCGCACCACCTCGAGCGGCTCGGAGAACAGGCTCTGGCCGAAGCGACCCCAATAGCGAGCGGTGGCTCGCACCAGGTCCTCGGCCAGGTATGTCCGGAGCTCGCTCTGGCTGGAGAAGGCGGCCAACATGGCCACCTTCTCGTCCAGGTTGGCGTCGATGTCGACGAAGCGGGCCGGCGCGAACTTGACCGTGGCCGACGGGCTTTCATAGCAGTACACGTTGGCCACGTTCCTGGTGGCCACCAAGGTGGCCTGGTGGACGTTGCGGTGATCCTGGTGAAGGTCGCACGCCGTGTGGGTGTAGACCACGGTGGGACGGAACTGCTGCACCACCGATTCGATCATGTTCACCGTGGGATCGGCCATGGGCACCCGGGTGTCCTCGAGGTCCTGAAGGACCAGGGTGGCTCCGAGCAGTTCGGCTGCCCGTTCGGCTTCCTCGGCGCGGCGGCCGGAGTCTCCGCCCCGCGCCCCGTGGCTCATCGTCAACACGGTGATCTCGTCGCCGGCCTTGCCGTGGCCGACCAGGATGCCGCCCACCCCGATCTCGACGTCGTCGGGATGGGCCCCGACGGCCAGGATCCGTTCGGGGAGGTTCTGGAACCGGTTCCGGCGGCGTTCGATGAGCCGTTCGATCTGCGAGACCAGGGCCTGCGGGGTGATCGGCTTGGGCAGGAAGTCGTCGACCTCGCTCCGTAGGGCGTTGACGGCCACGTCCACGCTGGCATCAGCCGTCATCAAGGCGGTGGCCAGCCCGGGGATGCGCCGCCGAGCCTCGTGGATCAGGTCGAACCCGGACATCCCAGGCAGCCCGATGTCGGCGAGCAGGACGTCGACGTCAGGGTCGGCAGCCAGAAGCTCCAGTCCCACCGGCCCCGATGTCGCGCTGCTCACATCGAATCCGGCCCGCTCCAGGGCGAGGGTGACGTACCGGAGCGTGCCCAGGTCGTCCTCGACGACCAGGATGCGACCTCGCTCGCGAGCGGTTGTTTTGGTATCGGCGCCCAAGGCGCCGTCGCCGTCTTGCCTGTCTGCGCTCATGTGCCACCCGTGAGATCTCTCTCGCCTCGCCACCCGGCTAGGCACTGGCTCCCATCGGAACCTTAGCGAAGATGACGCCGCTCCCCCGGATCCGGCGCCGTCCCTGTGACCTACCATGGCCGGGTGACTCGGCGAGGACATCGGTGGGCCGACCTGCCGGTGCGCACCAAGGTCCTCATCCTGCTCTCCCTTCCCCTTGGTGCCCTGTTGGCCTGTGTGATCTCCGGCATCCTCCTCGCCAGCCAGACCAATGACCAGTTGACCAACGCCAGGCAGACCAGCAATGCCATCACCGATCTGAACAACAAGCTGCAGCTGCTGGTCGACGCCGAGACCGGCGTACGCGGCTATGCCGCCACCGGAAACCCCGTGTTCCTGCGGCCCTATGACCAAGCGCTCGCCGCCGCTCCCAGGGCGCTGGCCGACGGCGAACCTGAGGCCAACGGGCTGCTGACCACCAAACAGAGCAATGCCCTCAAGGCCAACGTCGTCAACGAGCTGGTGGTGCTGAGCCAGATCCGCTCGGGAGTGTCCAACGGCACGCTCAGCGGCTCCGCTCTCGACGACAAGCTACTGACCGGCAAGAAGTACATGGACGAGGTGCGTTCAGACCTCAATCTGGTCGAATCCCGGCTGCAGGTGATCCGCGCCAGCCAGCGCAGCCAGTTGTACTCCTACGTGAACTGGTCCCAGGTGGTGGACTACATCGGTCTGGGCGTGGTGGTGGCGACGATCCTGATCGCCCTGGTGCTTCTGCGCAAGGCCGGAGGGCGTATCGCGCTGATCGCCCGAAATGCAGTTCACCTCGGGGCCGAGGAGCCCCTGGAGCCGTCACGGGAATATCATGACGAGCTCGGCGCCTTGGGCCAGGCGCTCGTGGTGGCGTCGGCTCGTCTGGACCAGCGCAAGGTGGAGCTCGAGCGGGCGCGGGACGAAGCGCTCGCCGCCACCCAGGCCAAGGACGAGTTCCTCTCGCGTATGAGCCATGAGCTGCGCACTCCGCTCACCGCCATCCTCGGTTTCGGCCAGCTGCTGCAACTCGAGGACCTCAGTCCCGACAACGCCGACAGCATCGACCACATCGTGACTGCCGGCCAACACCTCCTGCAGCTGATCAACGAGGTTCTCGACATCTCCCAGATCGAGTCGGGCAACCTGTCCCTCTCCATGGAGCCGATCCTGCTCCGTGAGGTGGTCACCGAGATCGTCTCGTTGATGGGCCCGATCGCCGCCGCCCGCGCCGTGAGCGTAGAGGAACGCGCTCTCGACGGTCTGGCCGTGTGGGCCGATCGCCAACGGATCAAGCAGGTGTTGTTGAACCTGGTTTCCAACGCCATCAAGTACAACCGGGAGGGTGGGAGCATCATCATCACCGGTGCGGCGTCGGCGGATGCAGTCGCCCTCACCGTGGCCGACACCGGTCTGGGTATGCCCGAGTCCAGCCTGGATCGGCTATTCGTCCCCTTCGACCGGATGGGCGCAGCCCATAGCGGCATCGAGGGCACCGGTGTGGGCTTGTCTCTGTCCAAGGCGCTGGTCGAGGCCATGGGCGGCACCATCGGGGCCGACAGCGAGGTGGGCCAGGGATCGAGGTTCTGGGTGGAGTTGCCCGTGGCCGAGTTCGATTCCCGGCGATCGTCTGGCCCGCGTGCCGACAAGGGCGGGGGAGTTGTCCTCTACGTGGAGGACAACTTGGCCAGCCTCAGGATGATCGAGCGCCTGTTCAACGGTCGGTCCGAGACACTGCAAGTGTCGGTGCAGGGAACCATGGCACTGGAGCTGGCCCGGGAGCTGCACCCCGTGCTGATCCTGTTGGACCTCCACCTTCCCGACATGAGCGGCGAGGAGGCTCTCCGACGGCTCAAGGCGGACCCAGAGACGGCTTCGATCCCGGTGGTGGTCCTGTCGGCCGACGTCACCCCGGGCCGGATCGACCGGATCTTGGACGCCGGGGCCGTGGGCTACTTGTCCAAGCCGGTCGACGTTCCCCGCCTGATCAACTATCTGGACAACGCCAGCCGGGTACCCGATCTCGTGACCCCGGCCCCCGCTCCGGACACGATCGACCCCCATCGGTGACAGCCGCGTCCATCGGTGAGACGACCGGCCACCCCCCATGGCGCGGACGCATGAACCCGTTGGCTACCGCACAACGGCACGGCCTCCAGTTTTCCGTGCACTCGGATTCGTGGCTCACGCCGATCGATCCGTTCCTTATGGTGTGGACGGCGTCCGTCCGCAAGACGCCGAGCGGTGCCGTCCTGGGGTCCGACCAGTGCATCACGGTCGCCGATGACCTCCGTGCCGGCCGGTCGCGTCATCGAGACGGGAAGCTATTGAACCCCCGATACTCTGCCAACTGTTGGGCGACCATGATCAGGACGCCTGATCTCAAACCGGACGAGCACTTGGGCCGGCGAGCCGTTTGCCAACCCCACGCCCGGGGTACCACGATCTGAGTAGGAGGACGCCCCACAACCATGGCGAAGCGATCTGCGGCAGCGCCGCGGTCACACGAGGTCGAGGGGAGGGAGTCGCCCGACAAGGGGAGGCTCGCGCCTGGGCTGCCCACCGCGCAGAGCCCCACAGGACAGAGCAGGGTCCGCCCGATCATCGGAGCCGTACGCCCGCAGGTGGACGGAGGTCGCTTCCCAGCCAAGGCCGCCGTTGGTGACGTGGTGACCGTCGAGGCCGACGTCTTCGTCGATGGCCACGACCTGCCCGCTTGCGAGGTGCGGCACCGGCACGTGTCGGAGCATCGCTGGGCATCGGTGGCCATGGATCCCATCGGCAACGACCGGTGGCGCGGGACGTTCGCGGTGTCCGACCTCGGACGCCACCGCTTTGCCGTCCACGCCTGGGTTGATCGTTTCGGGACCTGGCGCCGAGATCTCGAGGCCAGGTTGGACGCCGGTCAGGACGCATCGGCCGATCTGCTGGTCGGCGCCGACCTGTTCCGGCGCGCCGCTCGACGAGCCCGTGGGGACGACAAGCGCGCCCTCGCCGCCGGGGCCGGCGAACTGGCCGATGCGGTGCATGGCCCCGCCTACCGCGTGGTTGAACGGGTGTTGGGCGACGAGCTGGCTGACCTGGTCCGTCGCTATCCGGACCGGGCGGCGGCGTCGTCGTCGGGGGAGCTGAGCGTCTTCGTCGACGTCGAGCGGGCCCGCTTCAGCACGTGGTACGAGCTCTTCCCCCGATCGGCTTCGCCCCATGCCGAGCGGCACGGCACGCTGGCTGACGTCGAGGCGCGCCTGCCGTACCTGGAGCAACTGGGTATCGACGTGCTCTACCTGCCGCCCATCCATCCAATCGGGACGACCAGCCGCAAGGGCGACGATGGGGGACCGGTGGCCGGTCCGGGCGAACCGGGCTCGCCCTGGGCCATCGGCGCTCCCGAAGGCGGCCACACCGCAGTCCACCCCCAGCTGGGCTCGCTCGATGACCTCGACCATCTGGTGGCCACCGCGGCCACCAGTGGGATCGACGTGGCCCTCGACCTGGCCTTCCAATGCTCGCCTGACCACCCTTGGGTGCACGAGCACCCCGAGTGGTTTCGACACCGGCCCGACGGATCCATCCGCTATGCCGAGAACCCACCCAAGCGGTACGAGGACATCTTCCCGCTGGATTTCGAAACCGAGGCTTGGCGGGACCTCTGGGATGCGCTCCTGGGCGTGGTGGAGTTCTGGATCGCCCATGGCATCTCGGTGTTCCGGGTGGACAATCCCCACACCAAACCGCTGCGTTTTTGGGAGTGGCTGATCGCGTCGGTGAAGGCATCGCACCCCGAGACCATCTTCCTGGCCGAGGCGTTCACCCGGCCCAAGATGATGTACCACTTGGCCAAGGTGGGCTTCAGCCAGTCGTATACCTACTTCACCTGGCGCCAGGCGCGGTGGGAGATCGAGTCCTACCTGACCGAGCTGACGCAAACGGAGGTTGCCGACTACTTCCGGCCCAATTTCTGGCCCAATACCCCCGATATCCTCACCGAGCAGCTTCAGAGCGGCGGTCCGTCCATCTTCGCCGTCCGCCTGTTCCTGGCGGCCACCCTGGCAGCCAGCTACGGCATCTACGGCCCCGTCTTCGAGTTGCAGGAGCACCTTCCCCGCCACAGTGGGTCCGAGGAGTACCTCCATTCCGAGAAGTACGCCATCCGACACTGGGACCTCGAGCGGCCCGGTAGCCTGGCTCCGATCGTCGCTCGGATCAACCGCATCCGTAGGGCCCACCCCGCCCTGCAGTTCAATGACTCGCTTCGCTTCCACGGGAGCGACAACGAACAGATCCTGGTGTACTCCAAGTCGCGCCCCGCCCCCGGGACGGTGGCCGGCGGTCCGCCGGGCTGGGACGGCGACACCGTGGTGATGGTGGTCAACCTGGATCCCGGCCATCGCCAGTCCGCTTGGGTCGACCTCGACCTCGGAGAACTGGGCATCGAGGCCGACCACCCCTTTACCATGCACGATCTGCTCACCGACACCCAGTACCAGTGGAGAGGAGCCCGCAACTTCGTGATTCTCGATCCCCAGGTCGTTCCGGCCCACATCTTCCACCTCCGGCCGCCGCACCCGACGACCCCACCCGGCCGTCCGGCCGCGGTGCGGGCTGCCCGATGAGCCCCCGCGCCGTCCAAACCATGGCCGAGCCGGCGGAGAGCGTTCGCCACTGGTACAAGGACGCGGTGATCTACGAGCTCCACGTCCGCTCGTTTCGGGACAGTGACGGGGACGGGGTCGGCGACTTTCGCGGGCTCATCGAGAAGCTCGACTATCTCCAAGAGCTGGGGGTGACCGCC
>DASXMT010000514.1:0-17055 GCA_036495505.1 Acidimicrobiales bacterium
CCCGTCGGCCACCTCGCCGGCCACTTCGGTCATCAGCTCGCCCACCGCGGCCAGGAACACCCGGGGGTTGCCGTAGGGGTTGGGGCCAGGATCGAACATGGGGGTCATGAGGGTGTGGCGGTAGAACTCGCCCCGAAAGGCCAGGCGGCTGCCGTCGGACCAGCTGGCCCAGATGGCCCGCATGGCCAGGATCAGCTCCCGCATGCGAGGGGCGGGATGGGACCAGGACATGGAGAACCGCTTCTCGATGTGCGGCTTGATCTGTGAGCCCAACCCGAGCATGAACCGCCCTTTGGACATGGCCTGCAGGTCGTTGGCCACCATGGCCAGGTTCATCGGGTTTCGGGCGAAGGCCACGGCGATGCCGGTACCCAACTTGATCCGCTCCGTGTGCTCGGCCGCCAGCGCCAGCGGGAGGAAGGGATCGTGGCTGGTCTCGGCCGCCCACACGCCGTCGTAGCCCAGGTCCTCTGCTTGGCGGGCCGATTCGACCACGCCTTTGGGGTCGAATCCGACCGCTCCGTCTACCTCCATGGGGTCAGGGCTGGCGCGGCACGCACGGGGTCAAGAGCCTTCGTCGCGGAGGAAGCGCTCGAGCTCGGCGGCGATCTCGTCGCCGCTGGGCACCTCGATGTCGGTCCCGAACGGGTTGGCCTCCTCGGAGTCGATCGACGACTCGAGCCGTCGCACCATGTCCGCGTGCTCGCTGTTGTCGGCGATCAGCTCGTCCACTTGTCGCCGGGACGCCTCGGCGGCGCGGCGCACGGCGGTGGTGTCGAAGACCAGCCCGCTCACCGCACAGAGCCCGTCGATCAGCGCCGCGCTGGCCTCGGGGAAGGGCATGGCCGCTACGTAGTGGGGCACCCGCGCCCACAGCGAGATGACCGGGACGTTGACCGCTCCGAGCGCCATCTCGAGCGCGGCCTGAACCCCGGCAGGCACCTCGAGCGTCCCCTGGACGAAGCCGACCCGACCGGCGAGGTCGGCCGACTGGGGCGGGACGGTGGAGGCCAGCCGAACGGGGCGGGTGTGGGGGGCGGGCGCCGGGAAGGCCCCGAGCCCTACCACCATCTTGACCCCGAGCCGCTGCACCAGCTCTACCACGGCAGCCAGGAACGACTTCCATCGGAAGTCGGGCTCGGGACCAACGAGGTACAAGACGTCGGCGCCATCGCCGTCGGTGCCGGCAATGACCTCGATGGACGGCCAGGTGAGCTCGGTGGTGATCCCGTTGACCAGCTGGGCGATGGGCCGCCGCGCCCGCTGGTCGATGAGCGCCTCGGTGTCGAAGCTGGCCACGGGGATGGTGGTCGACGTACCCACCAGCTCGGCCACCGCCGTCGACGCGCCCAGCCCGGCGTCCACCCAGCCCTCCAGGGAGACGACCAGCACCGGGCTGGTGATCCGGGCGCCGATGGGCTCGCCCCAGTCCGGATCGACGGTGTAGATCGGGGTGCCGGACTCGGTCACAGGGATTCCACCTCGGCCAGGGCGCGCTCGCCCAGCCGACCGACCTGCTCTTCGAACGTGTCGACGTTGCTGCGATCGCCGGCGGCGGCCCCTCCGGCGTAGCGGGCGTAGACCCCCTGGATGATGCAGCCCAGCTTCCAGAAGCCGAAGGCCTTGTAATAGGGCACGGCCGACAGGTCGCGGTCCGACAACGAGGCATAGCGCGCCTCGAGCTCGGCCCGGCTGGAGAACCCCGGCAGCCGGGTGGGCCCCACGCCGATCAGCGCTACCTCGGCGTCGCCGGGCTCGGTCCAGTACACGAGGAGCAGGCCGAGATCGGCCAGGGGGTCACCGAGGGTGCAGATCTCCCAGTCGAGGACGGCCCGTACGGTGCCGTCGTGGCCCATCACCGTGTTGTCCAGCCGGTAGTCGCCGTGGACGATGCCCACTCCCTGCTGCTCGGGCACCTGGGCGGCCAGGAGGTCGTGAACCCGGTCGATGACCGCCGGTCCGGGCGTCCCGTCCACCACCGACTGGGTGAACTGCCCGTGCCACCGCTTGAGCTGGCGTGCGATGTAGCCCTCGTGGCGACCGAACTGGTCGAGGCCCACAGCGGCGACGTCGACGTCGTGGAGTGCGGCCAGCGTGTCCACCAACGACTCGCCGGCACGGCGGCGGGTGGCCTCGTCCAGCTCGGCGGCGGCGGCCTCGTCTCTCAGGATGAGGCCCTCGACGAAGTCCATGACGTAGAACGGCGCGCCGTTGACCGCTTCGTCGGTGCACAGCCCGAAGGTCTCGGGCACGGGCACGTCGGTCGCCCCCAACGCCGAGATGACGGTGTGCTCCCGCTTCATGTCATGGGCCGTGGGTAGGACGTGGCTCACCGGAGGACGCCGGAGGGCCATCGAGCGGCCGGCGGCGTCGGTCACCCGATAGGTGAGGTTGGAGCGGCCCCCTGCGATCAGATCGAAGGTGAACGGTGCCTGGACCCCGTCGACGGTCGCCGTCAGCCAGGTGCTGACCGCAGGCACGTCGATCCCCTCCACCACTGTCGCTGAGGTCTCTGTCATGACTACGACGCTACTTGCCCCGACGAGGCGTTCTGAGAGGGTCCGCCGTTCCTCCAGCGTGGAGGGCATTCCGGATGGCGATCGGCCTCTGCCCGGTATCGTCATGGCGATGATCGATGTCACCGATGCCACATTTGAGCAAGAGGTCCTCCGCCGCTGGAGCGAGGTTCCTGTGGTCGTGGACCTGTGGGCCCCCTGGTGCGGGCCGTGCCAGACCCTTGGTCCCATCATCGAGAAGGCGGTGGATGCCACCGAGGGTGCCGTCGTCCTGGCCAAGGTGAACGTGGACGAGAACCCGTCGATCTCGCAGAGCTTCCAGGTCAAGTCCATACCCGCCGTCTTCGCCCTGCGGGACGGGAAGGTGGTCGACGGGTTCATCGGCGCACAGCCCGAGACGGCCGTGGCCGAGTTCGTGGCCAAGTTGACCCCTCAGCCCACCGAGGCGGACCTGCTCGTCGAACAGGGCCTGGCCGCCCAGGACCCGGCGTTGCTGCGTCAGGCGCTCGAGCTGCAGCCGGACCACGTCGGGGCCATCGTGGGCCTGGCCGACCTGTTGATCGCCGAGGGGTCGACCGACGAGGCCCTGGGCCTTTTGGCCCGGATCCCCGAGACTCCCGAGACCCGGCGGCTCCAGGCCGAGGCGCGCCTGGCCGCACAGCAGGTCTCGGTGACCGACGAGGCGGTCGACGTCCTCCTCGACGAGCTCTTGGATCGGGTCCGAGAGGACGACAGTGCCCGGCAGGAGTTCGTCGATCTGCTCGAGACCCTGGAGCCGACCGACCCCCGTACCCTGCGCTACCGGAAGGCGTTGTCAGCCCGATTGTTCTGAACGGGCCGAAGGTTTTCGGTACGTCGGTGGACGGCTAGCGTCACCGAATGGCACCCACCTTCCTCACCCTGGGCGATCGGACCGTGGACATCCGGTACCGGGCCGTGGTGATGGGCATTCTCAATCGGACCCCGGACTCGTTCTACGACAAAGGGGCCACGTTCGGCTTCGATGCGTTTCTGCGTCGAGCTGAGACGCTGGTGGACGACGGTGCGGACATCCTCGACGTGGGTGGGGTGAAAGCGGGTCCGGGTCCCGAAGTGACCGAGGCCGAGGAGCTCGACCGGGTGATCCCGGCCGTCGAGGCCCTCCACCTCCGGTTCGACGTCCCGCTGTCGGTTGACACGTGGCGGGCGTCGGTGGCCAAGGACGCCTACGGCGCCGGTGCGGTGGTGGGCAATGACATCAGCGGGTTCGGCGACCCCGAGTACCTGTCGGTGGCTGCCGCCGCTGGGGCCACGGTGGTGGCCACCCACATCCGTCTCGGGCCGCGGATCCCCGATCCCGAACCGGTCTATGACGACGTGGTCGAGGCAGTCTGCGCCTTCTTGGTGGAGCGGGCGAAGCGGGCGACGGCGTTCGGGCTCACCCCCGATCGCATCGTCCTCGACGCCGGGCTCGACCTGGGGAAGGCGGCCGACCAGTCGCTCATCTTGCTGCGGGCCTCGGGCACTCTGGCCGGGCTCGGGTATCCCCTCTTGCTGTCGGCGTCCAACAAGACGTTCCTGGGCAAGGTGCTCGACCTCGAGATCAACGAGCGGGGGCCGGCCTCGCTGGGCGCGGCGGCCCTGGGCGTCTCGCTCGGCTGCCGCGTCGTCCGCGTGCACGACGTGGCCGGCACGCGCCGTGTGTGCGACTCGTTGGCCGCAATCGTTCGGGCCAGGGCGGAGTCCAGGGCCGACGTGGCCGGGGTCTGACGGTGCCGGCGACGATGGCCGACGTGCGCCCGGTGTACCTGGTCAAAGGGGACGACCCCTCGCTTGTGGCCCAGGCCGCGCACGGGTTGACCGAGGAGCTGGTGGGCGGGTCGGACCCCAGCCTGGCGGTGGAGGAATTCGGCGGCCCCGGCGCCGAGGACCTGGATGTGGGTCAGGTGATCGACGCCTGCACCACGCCGCCGTTCCTGGTGGAGCGCCGGGTGGTGGTGGTGCGCGACGCCGGACAGCTCAACGCGGCCGAGGGCGCCCGGCTCACCGCCTATCTCGAGGACCCGCTGCCGACCACGTCGTTGGTGCTGGTGGGCGGGGGCGGCACGGTCCCCGCCGCCCTGGCGAAGTCGGTGGGCAAGGTCGGCGAGGTGGTGAACACCGCGGTGGGCACGGAGAAGGCCCGGAGCCAATGGCTGGCCGAGCATCTACGGGGCGGACCGGTCCGGCTGGATGCGGCGGCCACGGCCAAGCTGGGCGAGCACCTGGGCGGTGACATGGGCCGGCTGGCCGGCCTGCTCGACACGTTGGCTGCCGCCTACGGGGTCGGGGCCACGGTCAAGGTGAACGACTTGAGCCCGTTCCTTGGGGAGGCCGGCTCGGTGGCGCCGTGGGACCTCACCGATGCCATCGACAGTGGCGACGCGGCGAAGTCGCTGGGCCTCCTCTACCGCATGACCGGGGCGGGGGAACTCCATCCCTTGGCGGCCATGTCCCTGTTGCACCGCCACTACCGCCAGATGCTCCGGCTCGACGGGTCGGGGGTGACCTCCCCAGACGAGGCGGCCGAGCTGCTCGGCCTGCGCAGTGCCTATCCGGCCAAGAAGGCACTGGCCCAATGCCGGCGGTTGGGGACGGCGCGGATTGCCCGGGCCATCAACCTGCTGGCCCAGGCCGACCTGGATCTCCGGGGAGTGACGGCCCTGCCCGGGGAGCTGGTGCTCCAGGTGCTGGTGGCCCGGCTCAGCCGGCTGGTGCGCCAGGGTCGCTGAGCGCGGCCGGCCGCACTGCTCACCGTTGCGTGCGGCCGTGCGGCCGTGCGGTCGTGCGGCCGTGCGGTCGTCCCGGACGGCCCGGACGGCCCTGATCTCCCGGACGTCCCAGCTCGGGCCTGATCGGGATCGCAGTGCTCACCGGAAGTCCCGGGAGGGCGGCACCGGCCCCAGCTCGAGGGGCTCGATCCGCTCAGCCACCAGGTTGATGGCCCCGTCGCCGCGCTCGAGCCGCCCGCGGACCAACAGGGCCGGGGAGAACCGGGCCACCGATCGCCACCGCACCCACGCCCCCCGGGAGCAGATCACGTTGACCATGCCCGTCTCGTCCTCGATGTTCAAGAAGACGGCGCCGTGGGCGCTCTCGGGATGCTGGCGATGGGTGACCACTCCCCCCACGGTGATCCGGTCGCCGGAGGCGACCGTGTCCAGTTCGCCCGAGGGGACCACGCCCTGACGCTGGAGCTCCGGACGGGCCAGCTCCATGGCGGTGAGGTCGGGGGTCATGCCCAGGGCCCATAGGTCGTCGGCCACGTCCTCCCAGGCGGTGGCGGTGGGAAGCGCCGGCGACTCGGCCCCGGTGACCACCCCTGGGAGCCGGCCCGGGGTGGCCTGGGCCGCGGCGCCCGCCGCCCACACCAGGGACCGCCGATTGCCGGTTTCCTGCTTGCCGTCCGTCGCCATCGGCCCGTTCCCCACCGACTTCCCGTTCCCTACCGGCTTCCCGTTCTCCGTCGGTAGGTCGTCCAATGCCCCGGCCGTGGCCAGCGCCTCCAGCTGCGCCTTGGTGGCACCGGCCCGGCGGACCATGTCCTCCATGCCCGACCAGGGGCGCCCGGTGGCGATCCGCTCGGCCGTCTCGCTGCCGATGCCTCGCACCGAGGACACCCCGAGCCGGATTGCGGGGCCGTCGCCCTCGAGCATGGCGCCGCCGGGGCCGTCGCCCTCGAGCATGGCATCGGCCCCACCCCGATTGACGTCAGGCCGGAGGATGGTGACCCCGTGGCGCTTGGCGTCGGCGATCAGGCTCTTGGGTGACCAGAACCCCATGGGCTGGGCGTTCAACAGTCCGGCGGTGAAGGCGGCCGGGTAGTGCAGCTTGAACCAGGCCGTGGAGTACACCAGATAGGCGAAGGCCACCGAGTGGCTCTCGGGGAACCCGAAGTTGGCGAAGGCGGCCAGGGCGGCGTAGACCTGCTCGGCCACGTCAGCAGACACGTCCCGGGCAGCCATCCCGTCGAACAACCGGTCCCGGAGCCGGTCCATGCGTTCGCCCGACCGCTTGGCCCCCATGGCCTGGCGGAGCTCGTCGGCCTCGGCCGGGGTGAAGCCGGCCACGTCGATGGCGATCTGCATCAGCTGCTCCTGGAAGAGGGGGACGCCGAGTGTCCGCTCGAGGGCCGGTTTCAACAGGGGATGGAGGTAGGTGATGTTCTCCTCTTTGTTCCGCCGGCGGATGAAGGGATGGACGGCGTTGCCCTGGATGGGCCCCGGGCGGATGAGGGCCACCTCGATGGCCAGGTCGTAGAAACAGCGGGGCTTCACCCGGGGCAGGGTGCCCATCTGGGCCCGGGACTCCACCTGGAACACCCCCACGGTGTCGGCCCGGCACAACAGGTCGTAGACCTCGGGCTCCTGGTCGAGGAGGGCCACGTCAACCTGGACGCCGTGATGGGCGGCCACCAGGTCGACCATGTTGTGGAGGGCGGTGAGCATGCCCAGTCCGAGTAGGTCGAACTTGACCAGCCCCACCGCGGCGCAGTCGTCCTTGTCCCACTGCAGGACGGTCCGCCCGGGCATCCGGGCCCACTCCACCGGGCAGACCTCGACCACCGGACGGTCGCAGATGACCATGCCCCCCGAGTGGATGCCGAGGTGCCGGGGGAAGTCGAGCACCGCCCCGGCCAGATCGCGCACCATCGACGGGATGGCCTCCTGGTCGCGCATCGAGTCGCCTCGGTCGACCGAGCCCGCCCACCCCTCCACCTCGGCCAGCGGGTGCCCGAGGGCCTTGCCGATGTCACGGAGGGCAGAGCGCGACCGGTAGGTGATGACGTTGGCCACCTGGGCCGCGTGCAGCCGGCCGTAGCGCTCATAGACGTACTGGATGACCTCTTCCCGACGGCCCGACTCGATGTCCACGTCGATGTCGGGGGGACCGTCGCGGGCGGGAGAGAGGAATCGCTCGAACAGCAGCCCCAGGTGCACGGCGTCCACGTTGGTGATGCCCAGGGCGTAACAGACGGCCGAGGTGGCGGCCGAGCCGCGGCCCTGGCAGAAGATGTCCTGCTCTCGACAGAACCGCACGATGTCCCACACGGTGAGGAAGTAGCCGGGGAAGCCGAGGGCGTCGATGACGGCCAGCTCGTGGTCGAGCCGCTCCCACGCCCCGGGTACCCGCTCGGCCTCCCGCTGGCCGTAGCGTTCGAGGGCTCCTCGACGGACCAGCTCGACGAGCCAGGTCTGCTCGGTGTAGCCGGCTGGGATCGGGAAGTCGGGGAGGCGGGGGGCGACCAGATGGAGGTCGAAGGCACAGGCGGCGGCGATCTCGGCCGCCTGTTCGATCACCCCGGGCCACCGGGCGAACCGCCGCCGCTGCTCGCTCTCCGACCGCAGGCAGGCCATGGCCGAGGGAGGGAGCCAGCCCTGCAGCTCATCGAGCGGGCGCCGGGCCCGCACCGCGGCCAGGGCAGTGGCCAGCGGGAAACGAGCGGGAGAGGCGTAGTGCACGTTGTTGGTGGCCACAGGGCTCACCCCCCGTTCCACGGCCAACAGGGCCAGGGCATCGTTGCGCGCCGTGTCGAGGGGATCACCGTGGTCCCACAGCTCGACGGCCACGTTGTCCGCTCCGAAGCTGTCGATCAGGTGATCGAGCTGTCGCGCTGCCGCCGACGGGCCGCCTGCGGTCAGGGCCCCCGCCACCGCGCCCTTCCGGCAGCCGGTCAAGATCTGCCAGTGGCCCCCGTGGCGGGAGGCCAGGTCGTCGAGGGTGAAAATCGGTTTTCCCTTCTCCCCACCGGCCAGATGGGCCTCGGCGATGGCCCGGCTGAGCCGGGCGTAGCCCGCGGGGTCACGGGCCAACACGATGAGATGGGTGCCCCCCGGGTCGGGGACGCCGGTGCGGGGGGCGGAGGGAGAGAGGGCCAGCTCGACACCGAACACGGTGGGCACATCGAGGACCCGCGCCGCCTCGGCGAAGCGGACGGCGCCGTAGAGACCGTCATGGTCGGTGAGGGCCAGGGCCGACAGCCCGAGTCGGGAGGCCTCGGCCACCAGCTCCTCGGGGTGGCTGGCGCCGTCGAGGAAAGAGAAATTGGAGTGCACGTGTAGCTCTGCGTAGGGCACTGATTTACCTACTCTTCTGTACTGCTTCCGTCTGTACTGCTCCCGTCTGTGCTGCTCCCTCCTCGACTGTTCTGCTCCACTTCGCTTCGGCACTGCCGACCTGTTCGGTCCCGCTGGTCTGTTCGGTCCCGCTGGTCTGTTCAGCCGATCTGTTCAGCCGTAAGTGGCCTCGACCCACCACCGGCCCTGTTCGGTCAACAGCAGCCGGGCATCCTGGCCGGCCAGCACGACCTGCATTCGAGCCGTTCGTCGTCGGGCCCGTGACCACCACCGCTCCTCGGCCGGCCACGGGCCGGCCCAGGCGGTCACCGCCGTCCACGGGCCGCCGCCCACCGACAGGCGTCCCGGCGTAGCGGTGAGGAGGCCCCGCCCCGAGACCACCACCGGTTCACCGGCGTCGTCGACCACCTCGGCGCCCAGCGGAGGGGTGTGCACGATGGCCGGGGCCGGCGGGGGGATCTGTCCGGGCCAGGGCGCATCCATGGTCCGGTCGCCGGGGGTCTCCCGTGCCCCCCAGGTGACCAGTCGGGACCGCTCGGCCGGACTGCGACCACCCTGCAGCCGGATCCGGAGCACGCCGTCGGCCCCGAGGAGTCGCTGCACGTCGGCCAGGGTCCGGGCCGCCCGGGCATCCCGGTCGCTGGTGCCGCCCCAGAAGCCGCCCTGGGTGCCGGCGGCCGGTCGGCCCCCGTGCTGGTCCCTCTGGATGCGGCGGTCGATCCCGGGCTGGCGGAATCCGGCGAGCTCCCCGGTGTCTCCGCGGGCCACCCGGTGACGGAGGGCGCCGTCGGCCCCAAAGCGACCGAGGACGTGGCGTTCGGGGAGGGCGGCGAAGTTCCCCAGCGTGCGGATCCCGAGCCGGGCCAACAGCTCGGCCAAGTCGGGGTCCCCGAGGGTGGTCACTGGCAGCGGGGCGAGGAACGCAGGAGTGGTTCCGGCCGGGACCACCAGCGTGGCCCGAGCGGCCAGCACGGCACCGAACAGGCCGTCGGCGATGCCCACCTGGGTTTCAGCGATGGTGGCGGTCGCCTCGGTGACCAGGTCGACCAGCGCTGGTTCGCCCCCGAAGTACCGTGCCGGCCCGCGGGCGTGGAGCGAGCAGATGCCGGGCCGGACGGGCTGGACCCAGGGGCAGTAGACCTCCACGGCGGCCAGCACCTGGATAAAGGTCCGGAGCAGGGCGCCCCCCTCGTCCTCCTCGAGAAGACCGGGGCACCGTACGACCAGCAGCCGTTCCATCATGTCGGCACGTCCACCGGCCCGTCGGGGCCGGCGTCCTCCACGGTTCCCGCCATCGAGGGCAGCCACAGTTCCCGCCGTCGTGGCCGGGCTGCCGACCGTCGCCCTGTTGCGGTCACCGTCACCCGCCGTCGGCGGAGATGGCCGTCCCCGCTGCCGATGCCATCCCACCGGGTGTTCCCGACGATCAGCTGGATATCGGGGCACTCCGGCCAGCCGGCGTGCCCGGGGAGGACGATGAGAATCGCCCCTCGATCCCGGGTGCGGGCCAACAGGCGCCGGGCCATGGCCGGGCGGACAGGGAAGGGTGGGCACAACACGACGACGTCGATGCCGCCGAGGAGGACAGCGGTGGCCTCGGCCCATTTCGGCCCCGGGGAGGGGAGGAGGACCAGGCGGGTGAGGTCGATCCCCAGGTCATCGGCGGCGACAGCCCCCAGGCCGGTGAGCCCCACCGCCGCGCACCAGGACCCGGCCGACGAGGCTGCGCCGAGGAGCGACAAACCCAAGGTGAGCCCGCTGGTCGTCCCGCTCGCCCTGTCGGCGCCCCGCCCACCTGCACCCTCGCCGGCCACGACGATCGAGGTGCCCCGGCGGAGCCCGCCATCGGGAAACAGCCCCTGGAGGGGAGGGGTCACCGGGAGGAGCTGGCTCTCGCTCGAGGAGGTGGGTCGGGCCCGTTCGGCCAGGATGGCCAGGGACTCACGGACGGCGGGAGCCCTGTCTTTCACTGGGGTTCGGCACTCACCCCCGGCCGGACCGGTCTCCGATGGTGCCTCGGGCCCATCGACAATTGCATCGAACATATGTTCGTACAGTAGCCCCAACCGGGCGGCTAGCGCCCCGGTGGAGGTCAGGCCGGGCACCCGGCGAAATTCCTCCAAAAATCCCTTCGAATGACGTCACAAATCGCCGCGCATTCGTTACGCTATGGGCACCAGAGAAAGGAGGTGGTCCAACTGATTAGTCATAGACGTGGGACTCTGGAGGTGACTGGCCGCTAAGGCGGCTTGTCGGACCACCTGGCGAATCCCAGCCAGTTACCCGCTGAATCCTCTAGCCGGGAACTAGTCCCGCTCGGCGCCGTCCGGAGAGTTCAGTGCCTTTCAATATCCGTACTAGAGACTGAAGGGCGTCCCCTCGGGGGCGCCCTTCAGTGCTTTCCGGGTCGCCGTCGCATTCCGGGTTTACCTTCGGCCTGGTTCTGCATCGTGGCAGCTACCCGGACGGGAGTTGAACGCCTACGCGGCCACGCTCAGCCAAGGGGCGAGGTCTACGTCAATGAGGTCCTCGGCAGTTGCTCAGAACGGGCGGTAGTCGAACAAACCAGCCGGTTTCGTGCTCGTCTTGCCACCGACCAATCCAGACCCCACCATCGATCCCGAAGCCTCTTGGGCTGCGATCACTGCCGAGTAGTTCTCTGTGTTGTCGCCAGGGAAGGAGAACCGTGGCGTCCGGATAGCGTGCGCTCGTGCAGTTCCGCGTGGACCGAGTTCCGGCCAGTGTCACCTGGGAGCTCAGGCAGGCCGTCTTGCGTCCGCACCAGACCATCGACCAACTGGCGCTACCCGATGACGACGAGGTGTCAACGGGAACCTTTGCCGCCATTGACGAAAACGGAGAGGTCGTAGGCACTGTTCGTGTGGCACCGGCGCGGCCCCCGTTTCCCCTCGGTGCCGACGTACCAGCCAACGCCTCAACCTGGCAACTGCGGGGCATGGCCACTCGTGAGGATGTTCGCACTGTCGGTATCGGGACTGCCCTTCTCAACCGGGTTGTCCAGTATGTGGCGGAGAACGGCGGAGGCCTGATCTGGTGCAACGCTCGTGTGCCGGCCATTGGCTTCTACCGACGAGGAGGCTTCGTGGTGCAGGGCGACGTCTGGGAAGAGCCTGCTATCGGGCCGCACGTCGTGATGTGGCGGCTGGTGTAGCAGTCCGACCCGATCGGGATCGGGAACGCCGGGGCTACGTTGGGGCGCGCCGCGAACGGGAGGAGATCAAGGTGGGAGCCGCCGTCCGGCCGCCCGACCGGCGCCGGTATCCTCTTGGCGTGAGACGTTGGCTTGGCCTCATGTTGGTGGGTACCTTGGCGGTGGCCGTCGGAGTGATCACCAGCATCGCAGCCACCTCGAGCGGCTCGGCCGCTTCATCCCTGACCGCGGCGACGAGGTTCGTTTCCGGTCCACCGGGGCCTGAAGCCGTTCCTCTGCAGCAGGGCACCGTGCTGGCGCCGGCGTCGACGGCCGCCACCGGGCAGATGGTGGACGGCATCCAGTGCAACGCACATGAGCAGGTGGCGTTCCATGTCCACACGCACCTCAGCGTGTACGTGAACGGTCAACTCCGTCCCATTCCTCCAGGCATCGGCATCGTGGCGCCCGCCGCTGCATCGACCCCGGAAGGTCCCTTCTACCAGGCAACCCGGTGCTACTACTGGCTCCACGTCCATGCCCAGGACGGAGTGATCCACATCGAGTCTCCCGCCGGGCACAGCTACACCCTTGGCGAGTTCTTCGACGTTTGGAGACAGCCACTGAGTGCCGGTCAGGTCGGGCCGGCCAAGGGGAAGCTCACGATGTACGTCAACGGTCGGCGGTACCGCGGAAATCCCCGGAACATTGGACTGGGCTCTCACGTGGATATCCAACTCGATGTCGGCACCCCAACGGTGCTGCCCCGATCGGTGAACTGGTCCGTGACCCAGCTTTGATGGCGGGGTCCGGCGGGGGAGTAGCGGTCACCTCGGCACCCATGGGCCGCTATTCTGATGCCGTGCGCTGATAGCCGGTAGTCCTCGCCCGAAACCCTGTCCCTTGGTCTCCGGAGGCTTTCCGTGCCCGCACTTACCTCTTTTTTGGCCACGCTCATGGCCGTCAAGCTGTCCCACGACCGCGGTGGCCGAACAGTCCTCCGCGACATCTCGCTCACTGTCGGGCCCTCTGACCGGATCGGCGTGGTTGGCCCCAATGGCGTCGGCAAGTCCACCCTGCTCTCGGTTCTCGCCGGTACGGAGCCGCCCATGGCGGGTTCGGTCCGGCTTGACCCGCCCAGCGCCACTGTGGGCTACCTCACCCAGGAGCATGAGGCGCCTGCCGGGGAGACCGTCCGGGCCGCGTTGACTCGGCGCACCGGCGTCGCCGCGGCCGAAGCCGAGCTCACCGCGGCGGCCAGCGGACTCACCGACGGCACCCGGGAGGCCGATCAGCGCTACGAGGTGGCACTCGAGCGGTACACCACCCTGTCGGCCGGTGACCTCGACGCCCGTATCGATGTGGTATTGGCCGAGCTTGGGCTCACCGAATTGGGACTCGGGGCCGGGATGGCTGATCGCCCGGTGGCCACCCTGTCAGGTGGGCAGCAGTCACGACTGGCGTTGGCCGCCATCATGCTGTCCCGCTTCGACATCACCCTGCTCGACGAACCCACCAACGACCTGGACTTCGACGGGCTGGAGCGTCTCGAGTCCTACGTCCCGTCCCATGTCGGGGCCATGATCGTCGTCTCCCACGACCGTGCCTTTCTCGACCGCACTGTCACTTCGGTCCTGGAGCTCGATGAGCATGACCACACCGGGCGCCTCTACGGCGGAGGGTGGGGCGGCTACCTGGACGAGCGGGAGACGGCCCGGCGCCATCAGTTGGAGGACTTCGCCGTGTACCAGTCCCGGCGGTCCGAGCTGAGCGATCGGGCCCGGCGCGAGCGTCAGTGGGCGACCTCGGGTGTCCGACGGGAGAAGCGGAACCCCAGGGACAACGACAAAGCCCAGCGCGACTTCCGCATCAACCGGACCGAACAGCTGGCTGCCCGGGCTCGCCGAACCGAGCGCGCCCTCGATGCCCTCGATGTGGTGGACAAACCCTGGGAGGGGTGGGATCTTCGCTTCACCATCGAGCAGGCGCCGCGGGCCGGGGCCGTGGTGGGCCGCCTGGCCAGAGCCGTCATCGAGCGGGGGACGTTCATGCTCGGCCCCGTCGACCTGGAGATCGGGTGGGCCGAGCGGGTCGCCCTCATCGGGCCGAACGGGTCGGGCAAGTCGACACTGGTGGAGGCCCTCCTGGGTCGCTTGCCCCTCATCGCCGGGACCCAGTGGCTCGGCCCCAGCGTGGTGGTGGGCGAGCTCGGTCAGGATCGTCGAGCCCTCTTCGGACCGATCAGCGTGGTCGACTCCGTCGTCGCCCGTTGCGGGCTGACGCTCTCGGAAGCCCGGTCCCTCCTGGCCAAGTTCGGGCTGGGTGCCGACCACGTCACCCGGCCCGGCATCTCCTTGTCGCCAGGCGAGCGCACCCGGGCCGAGCTGGCCACGTTCCAGGCGCTCGGCGTCAACTTCTTGGTCCTGGACGAGCCCAGCAACCACCTCGACCTGCCCGGCATCGAGCAACTGGAGGCGGCGTTGTCCAGCTTCACCGGCACGCTCCTGCTCGTCTCCCACGACCGGCGGCTGCTCGAGGCGGTTGAGCTGACCCGCCGCGTCGAGTTGGGCTGAGAGCGCCGACCGTGGCCTGAGCTCAAGGCCAGGACCTGCGGGAGCGACTACTTTGTCCCCAGTGCCTCATGCGGGCGTGACGTGGCCACGAATGCGAGAACGATGACGACGCAGATCAGGATGGGACAGGATCCTGCGCCAGGCCTTCCGCCGGGCTGGAACGACACGGCCACCACCTACGAGCGCGACTCGACCATCCACGACGTGTTCGCCCAGCGGGTGGCCGAGCGACCGAACGCGCCGGCCGTCGACGACGGACAGCGGTCATTGACCTACCGGGAGCTCGACGGTCTGTCCTCGGACGTGGCCAGGCGGGTCGAGACGCTGATCGATGGGCCCGACCAGTGCGTAGGGGTCTTGGCCGATCGATCGATCGAGGCGGTGGTGGCCGTCCTCGGCGTACTCAAGGCCGGGGCCGCGTTCGTACCCCTCGATGCTGATTTCCCCACCGAACGCCTGCGCTTCATGGCCGAAGACACCGGGGCGCGAGCGGTCGTGACCCAGGGCCACCTGATCGACCGGGCCAGGGAGGTATTCGACGTCCCCGTCCTCGGATTGCACGAGACTGCCCCGCCCCGCCCCGACCGCGACGGCAGTGCCGATCACCCCGTCAGGACTCCGTCGTTCGGTCCACGGTCACTGGCCTACGTGATGTACACCTCCGGGTCGTCCGGCCGGCCCAAGGGCGTGGCCATCGAGCACCGGGGGGTGCTCCGGTACATCCGGGGCGCCCAGGGGCTCATTCCCACGGCGACGGACGCCGTCCTGCACGTGAGCCAGCTCGGGTTCGACGCTTCCACCTACGAGATCTGGGGTGCGCTGTGCAACGGGGCCAGGCTGGTCGTGCACCCTCACGGGCGCCCCGATCCTCGGGCCGTGGCCGGGACGATCGAGCGCCACCGCGTCACCGTGGGGATGTTCTCGTCGGGGTTGCTGCATCAAATGGTGGACGTGGCCCTGGCCAGCCTGGGCTCATACCGGCTGGTGCTGTCGGTTGGCGACATCTTGTCGACCAGTCATGCCCGACGACTGCGGGAAGCTCATCCTGGCACCCGGGTGGTCAACGCCTATGGCCCCACCGAGGCCACGGTCACAGCCTCTGTCTACGAGGTCGGCGACCTCCCGCCCGACCACCCCGTACCGATCGGTCATCCGTTGCCCAACACCGAACTGTACGTGCTCGATGCGCAGCTGAGGCCGGTGGCAGGCGAGGTGGGGGAGCTGTGCGTCGGCGGCGACGGCGTCGCCCGCGGCTACCTGAACCTGCCGGAGGCAACCGCCGCCCAGTTCGTCCACGATCCCTTTGGACCCACACCAGGCGGACGGCTGTATCGGACCGGCGACCTGGTCCGGATGCTGCCCTCCGGCGAGCTCGAGTTCCTCGGTCGCCTCGACGACCAGGTGAAGATCCGCGGCTACCGGGTGGAGCCCACCGAAGTGGCCGCGGTGCTCACGGGGCACCCTGCAGTAGCAGAGGCGGTGGTGGTGGCTCGGGAGGACATCGAAGGTCACAGGCGTTTGGTCGCATACGTAAGGGCCGCGTACGACGTCGATGCCTTCCGCCTCCGCCGATACGTCAGGAACAAGCTCCCCGAGTACATGGTTCCCTCTGCCTTCGTGGTGCTCGAAGAGTTTCCGCACACCGCCAACGGCAAGGTCGATCGTGCTGCGTTGCCTGTGCCCACCCGATCGGGGACGGGCTGTCCTCTCAGCACCGAGACCGAACGTGCGGTCGGTCGGCTGTGGGCCCAGGTCCTCGAGTCGGACGACGTGATGGCTCGACGACTTCTTCGATTCAGGTGGTGACTCGTTGCTGGCCCTCCGGTTGCTGTCGATGGTGCGCGACGCCACGGGCGTGGACCTCCCGCTCGGGTCGGTCTTTGCCGACCGGACGGTTGCTGCGCTCTCGGCCCGAATTGACAATGCTCAACCCTCCGGGACCGGCGCGTCCGGCGACATCGCCGAGATGCCCCCGCTGGTGCCAACGGATCGTGCCGGCCTGGTACCGGCGTCCGTGGTCCAGGCGCAGGCATGCTTCCTCAGCGAGCTGGCCGACGAGGCGCTCCCGTACCAGTCGCAGGCGGTGATCCGTTTCGACGGTCCCCTGGATGAGGACACCCTGCGTCGGGTGCTCCAGGCCCTCGTCGATCGCCATGAGGTGCTCCGGACCACCTTCCCCAACGTGCGAGGGGCATGGATGCAACAGGTCCATCGAGCCCTCGAGGTGACCCTGCCCGTCGTCGACCTACGGTCGGAGCCCGATCCGGAAGCGGCGCTGTGGGCGCTGGCCGCGGAGCGGTTCTCGGACCGGATCGCCGTCACCGAGCTCCCGCTGGTCCACTGGACGTTGACGCGGTTGGGCGACGACAGCCGGGCCCTGATCTGGGTGGAGCACCATGTCGTTCACGACGGCTGGTCGTTCGCGGCCACGCTCGACGAGATAGTGACCCTCTACCGGGCGATGGCGTCCGGGGGCCGCGGTCCGCTCCCCGCCCTCGCCGTCCAGTACGCCGACTTTGCCGCCTGGCAGCATGCCTTCCCCGCCACCGATGCTGGGCGCGGCCAGCTCGAGTACTGGGCCGGGCAGCTTTCCGACCCCCCACCACCCCTCCTGCTATCCACCGACCGGCCCGTGCCGGCCACCCGCACCTTCTGTGGGCGGTCGCTTCGTTCGGACCTGGCGCCCGAGCTGATCGACCGATTGCGACAGGTGGCCTCTG
>DASXMT010000515.1:0-2770 GCA_036495505.1 Acidimicrobiales bacterium
GGATCTGGCCACCGTCCTGGCTGACCCCACCGACCCGTCCGCCGAGGCAACGGCACCGACCGACAGCGATATCGACGACCTCGACAACACGCTGCACTACCTCCACCAACAAGCGGCCAGACCCGGTTCCCCCCTCACCGCTCCCCTGGACTTCTCCAAGGTGGGGGTCCTGGGTCACTCGTCGGGAGGCGGCACCTCCGTGACCATGGCCGACAGTCCGGCCGTCCGCACGTACGTGGCCATGGCCCCCGCACCGGGCACGCCGCCCTCCACCGATAAGCCCGGACTGATCATGTACGGAAGCACCGACGCGGTGGTTCCGCCCACCGATGTGAACCAGCTGTACAAGGCGCTGCCCACACCCAAGCGGGTCATCGTCATCAAGGACGCCGGCCACAACGTCTTCGATGACGTGTGCACCGTCGGCGCCAACGGCAAACGACTGAGCGACTTTCTGAAACACGTCACCACCGCCAACGAGGGACTACAGGCCTGGGCCACCAACGTGCCCGACGGGTGCTATCCGCCCGACGTCTTTCCCACCGTGGCGCGACCGCTCATCGATCAGGCCACCACGGCACAGATGCGCTACGGCGTGGGCATCGACAAGGACCCGGTCGGTCTGGACAGCGGGCTGGACAACGCCTTCCCGGGGGTCCACAGCACCTACGCTCAGAAGAGCTGATCGCCCTCGGGGGGTCGGGGTTCACGCCACATCCGCCAGAGGGTGGGCGCCTGGCCCGGGCCGTGGAACTCATCGATGACCTCGAACCCGTACCGGGCGTACAGCGGGACGTTCCGCTTCTTGGACGACTCGAGGTATGCGGGCATGCCTTCCCGGTCCACCTGGGCCAGGGTCGAGCCCAGCAGAGCGGAGCCGATTCCCTGTCCTTGCCTGGCCGGTTCGGTTCCCAGCGTGGCCAGGTACCAGTGCGGCTCCTTGGGATGGAGCGCGTCGACGGCCGCCAGTAGCTGGAGGGTCTTCATCATGTGCTTGCCCACGATGTAGGGAAGCGTCGGCAACAGCTGGAAGAGCTCGCGATATCCCTGCCGGGGCCGGTTCGGCGGACCCCATACCGCCGCCCCCCCCAGGTCATCGGTGGTGAACACCTGACCGTAGGGCAGGTACTGGTGTGCGATCTGGGCACGGAAGAACGACCGAAGCCCCCGTCGGCGCCGGAGGTCACCGGAAAACGTGAACCGCGAAACCGGATCGTCGTCGAAGGCCCGGCCCAGCACGTCGACGACGGTCGACATGTCTGCCGCCGTGACTGACCGAACCACTGGTCGGCGCCCCCGAGCCTGTTCCACAGCGTGGATGGTAGCCGTGGTCACGACAGCCAGCGGTGGTTCGTTCGCCGTCGAGCTCAGTTGCAGGAGGGGTCGACGGGAAAACGCGACAGGACCGAGAGGACGCCCCCCTGTCGGTGGAGAACGTGCTGCCACAGCCCTTCGGGATCGGTGGTCATCGGGTCTTGTTCGTCGGCCGGGACCACGTACCACGAGCCACTGTCGATCTCTGACTCGAGCTGGCCGGCGTCCCATCCGGCGTACCCGGAGAACAGACGCGCCCCGAGAATCGACGCCGCCACCGGGGTCGGGTCGGCGCCCACGTCGACTGTCCCGATGGTCGAGCCCGTGCCGAACAAGGGCCGCCAACCTTCTGGGAGCTCGTCGGGTCCGGGACCCGCCCCTCCCGCTTCCGTGGCGCTGCCCAACCCCTCTCGGAGCCGGACCAACCCGATGATCGCGTTCCTGGCCACCGGGCCGCCGGTGAACACTTCGCTCGGAATCGAGACCAGAGGGGCCCACTGACCCAGCAACTCGTGCACCTGCACCCCGCCCGGATGGTTGATGACCAGGCCGAGGGCCCCATGGGACCCGTGGTCGAGGACGAGGACCACCCGCCGGCCGAAATTGGGATCGAGCAGCCCGGGCGTGGCCACCAGGAGCGAGGCGGTAAGCGACGCGGGGCGCCCGGCCCCGCCATAGGGGTCGATGGTCCCGAAGGGGTCGATGGGCACCTGGCGTTGGCTACCCACCGGCGTGGAACCCACAGCCACGAATGGCGCCGCCTCCCGTGGTCGGTGAGGCTGGGTCCATGGCCCTCGTCCGCATCGACACCGTCCGTCCCCATGTGCGACTGATCACGCTCGACAATCCCTCCCGGCTCAATTCGATGTCCTTTGCACTGGTCGGCGACCTGTACGCCGCCCTGGACGAGGTCGGCGCCGACAACGACTGCCGGGTCGTGGTCCTGACCGGCGCCGGACGTGGGTTCTGCTCCGGGCTGGAGCTGGAGCACGCCGGCCTGCCCCCGGGTACCGAGGACCTCGGTCGCCACCGGATGGGCATGCGGGCCATGGAGTTCATGGGAGGCATTGTGCCCGCCCTCCGGGACCTCCCTCAACCGGTGATCGCCGCCATCAACGGACCGGCCTACGGCGGCGGCATGTGCCTCACGCTGGGCGCCGACATCCGCCTGGCCTCTGAGTCGGCCGTATTCTGCGGGGCTGGGATCAACAATGGGCTCTCGGGCACCGAGCTCGGGGTCAGCTGGCTCCTGCCCAAGGTCGTTGGCCTGTCCCACTCGTCGGAGATCCTGCTCACCGGGAAGCGGGTCGGGTCGGAAGAGGCCCTCCGCATGGGTCTGGTGTCCGGGGTAGTGGCGGACGGGTCGGTGGTAGACGCCGCCATCGAGATGGCCGAGGGCATGTGCGACTTCAGTCCCTTCGGGTTGGCCCTGACCAAGGACTCCCTGTGGGCGGCG
>DASXMT010000516.1:0-10376 GCA_036495505.1 Acidimicrobiales bacterium
ATCTCTAATTGAGGCAGTCGTCTTTAATTGAGGCAGTCGTCATTGTTGAATAAGTGCATAACCATTCGGGTCTCATTCCCGGTACCAGGGCACGCTCCGCCGGTCATGATGATTATTCCTATGTAGTCGTATGTAGGGTGATCCGCCATGACTGGGAGCGAACCGTACAGAGGTGACCCTGGTCCTCCACGCCGAGATCGTCGTACAGCATCGTCACATGAGGAAGGGCTCGAGGCCCTCGACGACCTCATAGGCGCACCGACGCCCTCCGGCCCGCCTACATCCGGCCCGCCCACATCCGGCCTATCCGACGACAGGGGAAATCCTGGATCTGATTCGATCGCGTCGATTCTGGAAACGTCCGTCCCCTCCCCGTCGACTCCCAAGGGAGGCCGTCGGTCCCCTCGGGTCGGGAACCAAGAGGGGCTCGAGTCGCTGGCCGAGGCGATGGACGGCCGAGGTAACTCACGGGGCGATCGTCGTCGGTCGCGCACGCGGCGCAAGCGGCGGCGGCGCATCCGCCGGGGCGTCCTGATCGGTTTGGCTGTCCTATTGGTCGTGGTCGGTGGTGGGGCGGGCTACTTCTACTACTTGACTCACGATCTCCACCGAGTCGCGGTGCGGGGGCTGGCCGGGGCCCTCACCTCGGGGCAGGAGGCCGGCGCGGAGAACATCTTGATGGTGGGTTCCACATCGCGCTGTGCCCTGACCGTGCAGAACCCGGCTTACGGTTTGTGCTCGCAGGGCGTGAATGGCGTGAACAGCGACGTGATCATGATCCTTCACGCCGACCCGTCTCATCACCAGCTGGCCCTCCTGTCCATTCCGCGTGACTTGTTCATTCCCAACGCCCGCAGTACCGGGGCCAACAAGGTCGACGCCGGTCTCTACGAGGGCATGACCCAGCTGGTGGCGGCCATCGAGGAGGACTTCGGAATTCCTATTCAGCACGCCGTCTCGCTCAACTTCGACCAGTTCGCCAACGTGGTGGACGCCCTCGGTGGCATCAACATGTCCTTTCCGATGTCGGTCTTTGACGCCTCCTCGGGCCTGAACGTCCAAGCTGCGACCTGCGTGCACCTCAACGGCACTCAGGCCCTCGAGGTGGTCCGGGCCCGACACCTGCAGTACAAGGGCGATTCGACGAGCACGTATGCCGAGGATTGGCCTCAGGAGAACCAGAGCGACCTGGCCCGCATCCGCCGAGATCACGAATTCCTCCGGGTGCTGGCCACAGCCGTGGCCAAGCAGGGACTCGGCGACCCGATCGCAGACATCAACCTGATCAACTCGGTGAAGAGCGACCTCACCTTCGACCAGTCCTGGTCGGTGAGCGACATGGCCAACCTGGTGCTCGCCTTCCACTCCGTGGATATCGGCTCGATTCCCCAGCTCACCTTGCCGGTGGCCCAGGTGGACGACCCGAACGGTGGTCAGTCTGGCGATCTCATCTACCAAGGTGGCGACTTCGGCGACGTCGAGTTCCCGGCCCAATCACAGGACCAGGCCGCCATCAACCAGTTGCTCGGTATCCAAGCAAACAGCGACTCCATGACCGGCGACCCGCTGCCCGACGCGTCGTCGGTCTCCGTATCGGTGATGAACGGGACGGGCGCCTACAACCAGGCCACTGACACATCCACCGCACTCTCTGCGCTTGGATTCAAGATGACCGGTGTCGGCGACGCGACGGCGACCGGCGACGTGGCCGAGACCGTCGTCTATTACGGGTCGCGTACCCCATCGGTCGAGGCCGCCGCCGAGACGGTCGTCCACTCGATGACCGGTTCGGTCATCATGGCCTACGACCCGAGCAAAGTCACCGACGGAGCGCAGGTGACGGTGGTCACCGGCACGCAGTTCGCCGTGAACGCGCCGTCGGCGCCAGTGGCGGGATCGGCGAGCGGCTCCTCCGCCACGACGGCGCCGGCCACGACAACGACCACGCCGGCAGCCGCACCTGCGATCGGGGCCCCGTCACTCACAACCTCGAACCTCCAGCCGTGGGATCCTCGAGCCTGCCCCGCCGGGGCTACGCCTACGGCACCGGTGGCCAACCAGACCTGATTGCGACCACCTCCCGAACGCCTTCGGCCCAGTCCGCGGGCACTTCGATGCGACCGTAGAAGGCCCGGCCTCGGCCTCCAACCGGTCGGCTACGACGTAGCTCAGCCTGCCGGCGGCGTCGCGCGGGCCGGCGTGGCTCGGGCAGACATGGTCACGAAGTCACGTGCCCACGACGGCGTGAAGAAGGTCGCCGGGCCCTGCGCGCTGCTCGGCTGCAGGCTGCTCCCATTCGCCGGCGCCGCAGGGCCGCCGGGCGGCGATGGATCGTAGGTGACGAACGCGGGCCAGTTGGGGTTGATGTCGAGCTCCATGCCCCGGACCACGCCGGCGCGCATCAGAAGCTGAGCCAACTGCAGCGGGTTCAGATCGGGTCCGGCCGCGTAGACGAGGGCGCCGTCAGCGATGACCCCGACACCCGAACGCCACTGGTTCTCGACACCGGGGACGCTCGATGCGCAGGACGTCGCCCCGCAGGTGTTACCCCAGGCCTGCCAGTTCGGGCTCGCCGCCTGGGCGGTGGGCTGACCACCGGCGACGAGCGGGACCAGGTTCTGGCGGACGGCCACCACGTTCGGCGTCATGGACACGTCGCTGTCCCACGACCCGACGGTGACGGATCCGTCCGCGTAGATGACGAGGGAGGCGGCTCCGGCGACGAGAGGGTCGATCACACGACCCTCCGTGTAGTAACCGCCCTCGGCCGCATTCATGATGAAGCCGCCGTTGAAGGCGGCAACCAACGACACTGCTTGGGCCGGCTCAATCGGCGCGGTGAACTGATAGGGGCCGCCGCCGGGGCTCGACGAACCCGAATACAGCTGCGCTGAGAGGACCACGGTGTCCATCCACGCGATCCCCGCCGGCTGGGTGCCCCCCGGGGGAACGAGATCCGTCTCGTACACCGCAGGGAGGCCGTCCACCGTCCGCCCGACAGGGGTCCAGACACCCTCGCCGGCCAGCGCCGGTTCGGCGAACGGCGCCAGCGCCGCGGGCGTGGGAAGGTCCGGAACCGTCGTGGTAGTGGTCGGAGGGATGGTCGTCGGGGCTCCCGTCGGTCGACCGCTGCTCGCAGGCGGGGGCGCGGCATTGGTGGCGCTTCCCCCTCCGCATGCGGCGGCGACCAGTGAAACGCAGAACAGCGCCAAGGTCACTCGCGTCCACCGTGTGCGGAGCACTGGACCCGACGCGCTCAGCGGTTCGTCCCTGCACTCAGGGAGTACGGCGACGCGCCTGTGGTGGGACCGTGCTGTGCCCCGGCCATGCTCAGAGGAGGTCGAGCGAGGACGCGTCCACCTGGTCCCGGGCTCGCGCTGGGGTCACCTGGGCAATCGTACCGTTCGAGGAGGCCGTTGGCCCTGATGGACGCGCAGGCTCCGCTAAGACTTCGCTGAGAGGACTGACCGCGCCGCCATGGCGAGGGCATGGACAATGTCACGTATGGTCACTCGCTCCCTCCGGAGGTCGGGCACGCCCAGCCGCTGGCGTGTCGGCCACTTGTTCGACAGCTGCTGGCGAACGGCCCACTGCAACCGCCGGCTCATGTTCCGGTCCGTCCATGGAGCCGAACAAGCCGTGGGTCGGGCACGGGGCCACGACGCTCCCCTGGGCGACCTGCCGGTGTTGATGCAAAAGCTCCGCGTTGTCGCCGCCGAAGTCGATCGGGTCATGCTCGCGGAGGCCTGTACCGGCGCACACAAGCAGTCCTTCGAACGTGCCATCCGGTTTGCGGCCGACGTCATCGCTGCATCGATCCGGATCGACTACGCGGCCTCCAGCGCGGTCGACGGTACCGGCAATCCGAGAGCTCGGTCCATCGCTGCATCGGCTGACCATGAGGCGGGTTCCATCCTCGACGATCTCGCCATGACGCTGTTGAACGAAAACGATCCCGTGGGTCGACCGCCGGCCATGGGGCGCTAGCGATATGGCCGTGCATGCACCGTCCCGCCCGCCGCCAAGGCCTGTGGCCGCGGCCAACTTCGAGCAGCGAGGCAACGAGGTCGTCGGCGTCCTCCACCTCTACCGCTGCTTCTTCGCTGCCCTGTCCCGGGTGTCTCGGGCCCGGAGGCGGTCCATAGCCCGGCTCGATGCCTGGATGGCGGCCGCTCCGGCCATTCCGAGAGCACCCGAATCGATCGCTCCTACCGGGCCACGCCGCCGATGACCGGTGGACGGTCAGCTCGGCCGTCCCCTTGCGCCTCCTGACCGCCGGTGGACTCACCGCCATCCTGACCGTCATGGGTGTCACCTCGGTTGGGGCGGCGCCAAGCACTGCAGCGTCAAGCACTGCAGCACCAAGCACTGCAGCGTCAAGCACTGCAGCCGGCTCGGTCCTGCCCAGCCTCTCGACCACTGCCCCGGAGCCCCCGGTCATGAACGTTCCGTCGGCGGTGCAGGGGCCGATCCGGTCACCGGGCGGCCCCTACCTCTATGACCAACAGGGTCGAGTCGTGTTCTTCCACGGCGTCAACGCGGTGTACAAGCTTCCCCCCTATGAGCTCTATCCGGCCCCGGGCAAGCCATGGAACTTCTCGGTCGCCGATGCGTCCCTGATCGCCGCCCTCGGGTTCAACGTCGTGCGACTGGGGATGACATGGAGCGGTCTCGAACCGGGGACAGCATCCGCCAACAACGCGTCCATCTGCCGTCCCGGAGCACCAGGCGATCCCCATCAGTTCAACCAGGCCGTGCTCACCCGCTATCTCGATAATCTGGACAAGACCGTCGACCTGCTCGGACGATTCCACATCTACACACTGGTCGACATGCACCAGGACGTCTACAGCCAGCAATTCGACGGCGAGGGGGCGCCGAGTTGGGCGGTCTGCACGCACGGCGCCCAGACGCCAGACCTTCCCGGGCGATGGTCCAAGAACTACACCTCGCCCGCAGTTGGCGCTGCCTACCGTCATTTCTGGACCAACGACGTCGCCGGCAACCTGCAGGGTGAGTTCGACCGCGTGTGGGCGGCGGTAGCCGGCCACTTCCGCACCAACCCGTGGGTACTCGGCTACGACCCGTTCAACGAGCCGTACTCGCAGTCGCTCGTGACCCGGGGTGACGAACAGTTCGACACCCAATTGCAGTGCTTCTACACGGGGACGGCGCTCATGGGCCACGCGACCCACCGGACCGCCCCGGTCACCTGCCCTGGTCACGACCCCGCCCTCGGTGTCATCCCCAGGATCCTGGCCGCTGACCCCGGTCACCTGGTCTTCTATGAACCGGACATCTTCGGCAACCACGGTCGTCCCAACTTCGTCGGACCCATGAGCTTGCCGAACCTGGTGTTCAACGTCCACGTCTATTGCAGCTACCGGAGCGGCTTGACCGGGAACCCGACCGACGTCGCCGCCTGTGCCTCCCAAGGCATGCGCACGCTCACCCACCGCTCGGCCAGCCGGCACGAGCTGGCATCGGTGTCGCAGCCCCACGGTCCTGCCTGGTTCGTCAGCGAATTCGGGGCGACCTCGAACGTGAGCCTGCTCGACCAACTGACCCGAGAAGCCGACCGGACCCTCGTCGGGTGGACCTACTGGTCGTGGAAGTACTACGGCGATCCAACCGGCAGCACCGACGAGGCACTGGTCGGCCCCGACGGACGACTTCGGTCCACCGCTCGGGTGCTGGCCCGCACCTATCCCGAGGCCGTCGCTGGGACGCCTACGTCGCTGTCCTTCGACCCCTCCACCGGTCGGTTCCGCTTCACCTACGTGCCCGACCATGCCGTGCGCGCACCCACCGTGATCATGGTTCCGACGCAGATCCATTACCCGGCCGGGTACTGCGCTCGGGTCTCAGGAGGAACGGTCATATCCCGGACTGGCAGCCAGTTCCTCGAAGTGGCCAACGCGCCCAGCGGGTACTCGGTGACAGTCGGCGTCACGGCTGGGCCCTGTGCGCCAACAGTCGCAGCACGCCGATGACTTGTTTCTCAGCCCACCGGTGCCGCTCAGTAGGGCACCCGTCACCCTCGACGAGATGTTCGCGACGTCGAGCACGACGGGCTGATCCTCTGCGTACCGAGGTGCGGCAGCCTTCGCCGGACGACTGAACGGCCGGCGCCGCTGTTGCTGTGGAAACGCTGAGTATCCCGTCTCAGCGGGCGGAACCCTCGCCTCTAATGTCATCGCCATGGGCAGACATTCGTTTCGGGCGGCAACGGAAGCTCATCATGATGTCCCCGACCGTCGGGGCAAAGACGGACCACTCCTCGCCGTGTCCACGAGGAGCCTGACCAAGCGGTTCGACGACAAGGCGGTGGTCGATCAGCTGGCGTTGGCCATTCCCACCGGGTCCGTCTGCGGGTTCGTGGGTCCGAACGGCGCAGGCAAGACCACCACGATAAGGATGCTGCTCGGCTTGATCCGGCCGAGCAGCGGGACCGGCACCGTGCTCGGCGGCAACCTCGGCGATCCGCCCAGCTACCTCGACAAGGTCGGCGCCCTCATCGAGGCTCCTGCCTTCTACCCCCAGCTGAGCGGGCGGGCCAACCTGCGCGTCCTGGTCCGGTTGGGTCGCATCTCGTCACGCCCCATCGACGACGTGCTCCATCGGGTCGGCCTCGCCGAACGGGCGTCGGACCGCTATCGGACATACTCGCTGGGCATGAAGCAGCGTCTGGGCATCGCCGCCGCGCTGCTGGTGAGCCCGGAGCTCCTCGTCCTCGACGAGCCGACAAACGGGCTCGACCCGGGCGGCATCCTCGAGATGCGCGGGCTCATCCGATCCCTGGCCGATGACGGCATCACCGTGTTCGTGTCCAGTCACCTGATCTCGGAGATCGAGCACATCTGCGACCACGTGGTCATGATCCAGGCCGGCCGAGCCGTCTACCAGGGTCCGGTGGCAGAGCTCCGGGCGCGGCAGGGGTCGGACATCGTGGCCCGGCCCGAGCAGATAGAAGACCTTGACGGCCTCGCCGCTCTCCTGCAAGTGGCAGGGTACGAGGTTCGTCTGGAGCTTGAGTCGGAAGCCGTGGTCGTCCAGACCGGCGCCGACGGTGCGGCAGGGGTGAATCGGACGGCCATGAACGGCGGCATCACGTTGCAGTACCTGGCCGAGCGGCACCGAAGTCTCGAAGACGCGTTCTTCGAGCTGACCGGCACCCACTCCCGCGATACCCAACAACGCCACGAGCTGGAGGCCGTCCGATGATCACCGGCGCGTTCCGCAGCGAGTGGATCAAGCTCCGCCGACCCAGCCTGCTCGTCTCGACCTACATCGGGCTGGCGGCGGCGGCGGCGCTCTTCACCATCCTGCTCTTCACCCAGGCAGGGAACGGCCGTCACCGCGACGGCGGCATACCGACGCTCACCGAGCTGGGCCAACCCAACGGGCTCATCCACGGGCTGAGTCAGGCCACCGTGCTGCTCGGGATCGTGGCCTTTGGGATCGCCGCGGCACAGATCGCCAGTGAGTACAGCCTGGGTACGTTGCGCCAGCTCCTGGTCCGCCAGCCCCGCCGGTGGGTGCTCCTGGCCGGCAAGTACCTCGGGGTGCTGACCTTCCTGGCCATCGCCGTCGTGTTCGCGGCCGTCCTGGCCACCGTTGTCGCCTTTGCCATGGCCCACGGCCGACACGTCCCCACTGCGGCGTGGACCTCGTCGACCGGGATCTCGGACCTCACCCGGGCCCTGGGCAATCTGGTGCTGGCCGTCATCGGATACGCCAGCCTCGGTCTGGCCGTAGGCCTCTTCATTCGCTCGTCGGTGTTCTCCGTCATCATCGGGTTCGCCTGGCTGCTTCCCATCGAGCAGATCGTGATGAGGATCGTCCCGGCCACGACCCCGTGGCTGCCCGGCTCGGCGTTGACGATCGTCGGCCAGGGAGGGACGGCCTCGGTGAGCTACGCCCATTCGCTGCTGGTCAGCCTGGCCTACGTCGTTGTTGCCGGCGCGCTGGCCACGGTGACCTTCATTCGACGGGACGTCACGGCCTGACCAGCGATTGACCAGGGCTGACGCCTACCGCGATGCTGTCGTCACCAGCTCCTGGCCCCCTAACAGCTCAGCGGTCCGCTCGGCACTGCGCCGGGCCCGGGCCGACGTGGTCCCCACGCCGAGGGCCAGGACGGCGAGTCCGCACGCGGTGACGATCCACCAGCCCGGGTGGCTGGCCTGGGCCAGCCCCGCCGACAGCGAGCCCGCCAGCCCCGAGGTAGCGGCCACTCCCACCACGGCCACCCCCAAGGACTGACCCACCTGGCGGCTGGTCGACGCCACCGCGGCGGCCACTCCGGCTTGAGCGGCAGGCATGCCCGACACCGCGGTCTGGGTGATCGGCGGGTTGACCAGGCCGAAGCCGAAGCCGAAGATGAGGTAGGCGATGATGAGGCTGGTGAACGACGTGGTGGTGGTCAATCCGGTCAGCATCACGCTGCCGATGGCCAGGGCGCAACCGGACATCACCAACGGCAGGCGAGGCCCCCGGCGACCGACCAGTGCCCCCGAGATGGGCGACGCCAGGATCGCCATGGCCGCCATCGGCAGCGTGTACAGCCCGGCGTCGAGCGGGGACAAGCCCCGGACATCCTGGAGATAGAGCGTATTGAGGAACAAGAACCCGCTGAAAGCAGCAAAGGCGCTGACCGCGATCAGCGTCGCCCCCGAGAACGGGGTGCTCCTGAAGAAGCGGACATCGATGAGCGGCTCGAACCGCCGCCGCTCGTACCAGACGAGCAATCCGAAGCTCACAACGGCGAGGGTGAAGAGGCCCACGATCTGTGCTGACCCCCAGCCTGCCTGTGGCCCCTCGATGATCGAGTAGGTCAGCGAGGCCAGGAAGACGATCACCAGGAGCTGGCCGATCGGATCGAGCCGACGGGGGTGGTCGGCTCTGGACTCGGGCACGAACCGGGCGGTGAGGGCGATGGCGGCCACCCCGACGGGAATGTTGACCCAGAAGATCGATTGCCATCCCACGTTATGCACGAGGATGCCGCCCACCACCGGGCCGAGAGCAAGGCTGATCCCGATCACCGCCCCCCAGGCGCCGAGGGCCTGGGCCCGTTCTTTGGGGTCGAGGAACGTGTTGCGGATGATGGACACGGCAACAGGGTTGAGCATCGAGCCCCCCACAGCCTGGATCATCCGGAAGACGATCAGCCAGACCAGGCCGGGGGCCAGGCTGCACAACAACGAGCCGAGCGTGAAGATGACCAGACCCAGCTGGAAGGTGCGCCGCCGTCCGAACCGGTCGGCCATCGATCCCGACAGCATCAACAGGCTGGCCAGCACGACCAGGTAGGCGTCAACGGTCCATTGCAACCCGGACACCGACGCATGGAAGTCGCGCTGGATGGACGGCAGGGCCACATTGACGATCGTGTTGTCCATGCCCACGATAAGCAGGCTCATACAGCACACGGCCAAGACGATGAGCCGGCGGCGGCGGTCCAGGTCGCTCACTGGTGTGGTGCGCTCGCTGTCCCCCGTCTGGCGATGTGGTCGTTCACCTTTTCACTCTAGGAGGACGAGACGATGGTCAATGCGGGCTGGTGCTCGCGGCATCCCCGCGTGCGGGCGGGACTCGAACACGTAATACCTCGGCACGGAGGCATCCCTCGGCACGGAGGCGCTCCATCAGCGAGACAACCTCCTCCATCTCCCCACGGGCGTCTCGTCGGTTTCGAGCGCTGCGGCCTCAGACTGGGTGCCTCCTTGCGACGTATGGCGGCCACGGGGTCACATAACGTGATGCACCTTGAGAGAAGGCGCTTGGCTGGCGGCGAACTCATACGGTGTTCCCAGTATTGCTTTGGGTGGATATGGGCGCTTTTCCCACATAAGGCTGGACCCCAACGTACGACTAAAGCCATGTTCGGCAAGGAACGTATCCGCACCAAGTCGGTCGTGCTCGTCTCTTGCACGCAACACGTCGGCATACGTGGCTTCGTCCCAGGTCATCAGCGCTTCATCGCGTTTGTCGCTTTTGTGGTCTCGTCGACACTGTCAGCGCGTGCCAGGCGAAGTTCACCTGTAGGACATATGCGCATAACCGAATGGTAAGGCGCCGTTTATACACGGCCCGTACGCTCTGCGGATCGAGGGGTATCGAGACCAACAAAGGAGCACACATGAGATCGAGAACGAAACTCGTGACGGCGGGAGCGCTCGCGTTAGCGTCGATCGCGACTCCGTTGGCGGTGTCGTCCTCCAGTGCCGCCGCTAACGGCAACGATCAGATCAAGCATGCGCTCCTGATCTCGGTCGACGGCATGCACCAGTCCGATCTGGACTGGTATGTCGCCCACCACCCCAACTCGGAGCTGGCGCGGCTGGCCACCGGCGGCGCTGAGTACACCAACG
>DASXMT010000517.1:0-7507 GCA_036495505.1 Acidimicrobiales bacterium
GCGAAGAAGGTCACTCCCGTCAAGCGAGCGTCGGGAGCAAAGAAGCAACCCGTCGCGGCGACGAGGAGTCGGCGAAAGGCATCGTAGGGCTTCATGCGCGCCTGGACAGTCGACGGTCCCGCGCCCATCGATGAGGGACCGTTGCGACTGGTGGAACGTGATCCGCCGGAACCGGGCGAGCACGAGGTACGGGTCCGAATCTCTGTCTGCGGTGTCTGCCGTACGGACCTCCATGTAGCCGAGGGAGACCTACCACCGCACCGGGTCGGCGTTGTTCCCGGGCACGAGATCGTCGGGCTGGTCGACGCCGTGGGCCCCGGCGCCTCTCGCTTTGAGCTGGGCAAGCGGATCGGGATCGCCTGGTTGCGTTGGACCTGTGGCATTTGCCGCTTCTGTCGGCGAGGCGACGAGAATCTCTGCCTCGCTCCGCGTTTCACCGGTTGGGACGACGACGGGGGATTCACCGAGTACGCCACCGTTCACGAGGACTACGCCTACGAACTTCCCGCCAACATCCCTGACGAGCAGGCGGCCCCGCTCTTGTGTGCCGGCATCATCGGCTATCGGGCCCTTCGTCGCAGTAATCCACGCGCCGGCGGGTCGCTGGGCATCTACGGATTCGGAGCATCGGCACACCTTGCCGCCCAGGTGGCCATGTACGAGGGGACGAGGGTGCACGTCATGACCCGGAGCGCCGAAGCACGACAGTTGGCCTTGGACCTCGGCGTGGCCTCCGCACAACCGGCAGAGGCGGAGCCGCCTGAGCCCCTCGATTCCGCCATCCTGTTTGCTCCGGTAGGCACCCTCGTCCCACCGGCTCTTGCCGCGCTCGATCGGGGTGGGACGCTCTCGGTGGCCGGCATATACCTCACCGACATTCCGCCTCTCTCCTACCAGGCGCACCTGTTCGAGGAACGGGGCCTGGTCAGCGTCACGGCCAATACTCGTCGGGACGGTGAGGCCCTCCTGGCCCTCGCTTCGCAGATTCCCATCCGGGTGATCACCACGCGCTACTCGCTGGATGAGGCACCCCGCGCCCTCTCCGACTTGGCCGGGGACCGTGTGTCGGGTGCAGCCGTACTCGACTGCCGGTCGTCAGCGCTCGAGGGATGACGGGGCAGGCGCGGTCGTGACCGAAGAACACTCGTTCGAGATTCCCCGAATTCCGGCATCGGCCGGTGCCCTGCTCTCCGATCAGGACGGTCAATTGCTCGTCTTGAAGCCGACGTACAAATCAGGCTGGACTATTCCTGGCGGCATGATGGAGGCCGACGGGGAGACCCCATGGGAGGCGTGCCGCCGGGAGGTGGCAGAGGAGACGGGACTGGACGTGGCGACCGGACGATTGGCGGTCGTCGACTTCCTTCGTCCCCGAGGGCACAAGCCCGGCGGCATGCGGTTCCTGTTCGAGTGCGGCCGATTCGACGCGGTGTTCTTCGACCGCATCGTGTTGCAGGTCGAGGAGATCTCCGAGTACCTCTTGACTGATCGATCCACCGCCCTCGGGCTCCTCACCGGCCCACTTCGACGGCGGGTGAGCGCCTCGTTCGAGGCGGACCGGTGTTGTTATCTCGAGGATGGGGTCGCCGTTCAGGGAGTAACGCCATAATCGATGACCGCCGGGCTCAAGGAGCCGGCGGCTCGAAGAGGCCGACCAGCTCGACGTGCTCGGTCATGGGGAAGAGGTCGAATGCCCGCAGTGTGGGCATCGTCCATCCCGCGTCGAGCATGACTCGGAGATCGCGGGCGAACGAAGCCGGGTCACACGAGACGTAGGCAATTCGCCGAGGCCGGGGACGGAGGGCGGCGAGCGCGGTCATGACCGGTCGTCCGGCTCCCTCGCGGGCCGGGTCCAAGGCGACCAGGTCCGGATGCCCGAGGTGCTCGGCGATGAGGCTGGGGCTGACGCTCGCCTTGCGGATTTCGACGTGTCCCATATCGGCGAGGTTGTGCCGAGCATCGGCAACTGCCCGGCGGTCTCGTTCGACGGCGAGCACCGACCCGGTCGGCCCCACGACGTCTCCGACCAATGCGGTGAAGAGCCCGGCCCCGGCGTACAGGTCGACGAAGTGGTCCCCGATCTTCGCACCGAGTACGTCGAGGACCACACGGGCCAACAAGGGCGCCGCGCCGGGATGCACCTGCCAGAAGGAGCCGGCGGACACCCGATACGGACGGCCGAGCACCTCGAAGTGCACCGCGTCGGGCTGGCGATGCGTTCGTCCGTCGACCACGATGCCCGCCTCGATCGGTGGTAGGGCGCGGACCCGCTGACGACCGGAGCTCACCGAGACGACCTGCCGTCCGCCGTCGGGTGAGGCTCGCACGTCGATCTCCGATGCTCCGGGCCACCGGAACTGCTCCAGCCCGAGCGACTCCACCTCCGAGGTGGCGATCAGGCAGCGGTCAACGGGCTCGATGTCGTGGGAGCGATGCCTGCGCAGGCCGACGTGCCCGTTCCCATCGACCGCGAACCGCACGTGGGTCCGCCATGCCAACCCGTCAGGTGCACCTGGTACTTCCTCCACGGTGACCTCGAGATCGGTGGCGGCCACCCGTCGAAGTTGCTCGGCGACGAGCTGGGCCTTCAGGGTGCGCTGGGCGGCAAGGTCGATGTGCTGCCAATCGCAGCCTCCGCACCGGCCGGGTCCGGCAAAGCGACAGGGCGGTTCCACTCGCTCGGGCGAGGCGTCGAGGACCTCAACGGTGTCGGCCCGGAGGAATGAGGACGTCTCGGCTGTGATCCGGGCGAGCACCCGCTCTCCGGGAAGGGCGTGGCGCACGAAGACGACACGCCCATCGTCGGCCCGAGCCACGCACCCACCGCCGGCGGCAATCGCACCGGTGTGAAGTTCGATGAGGGCCATGCTCCGTTCATCGTAGGCAGGAACCCGCATGCTCGTACTGTACGTACATGACGTACAGTACGAGCATGAACATCGTCGTGAGCAACGTCAAGGGTGGTGTGGGCAAGACCACCACCGCGGTGTACCTGGCGGCATCGGCCGTCGAACTGGGCTACGCCTCGGTGGTGTTGGTCGATTCGGACCGCCAGGCCTCGGCGGCCGAGTGGTTCGAGGACAGCCCCGTGGAGGGTGTCGATTTGGTGGAAGCACCGTCTGAACGCACCGTCAGCCGGGCGATGGCTGATTCCGACAGTGTGGTGGTCGTTGACACACCTCCGGGCGATGAGCGAATTGTCAAGGCGGCCCTGGCTCGTGCCGACGCGGTGGTCATCCCGACCCGAGCCGGAGGCGTGGAGCCGACCCGAGTGGCAGTCACCTTGGACCTGATCCCCGAGGGAATCCCCTTCGGGATCGTCGTGTGCGCGGCACGGTTGGGGACCAACGACCTGAATGAGACGGTCGACGGATGGACGGCGGAGAAGGTTCCCGTGTGGGGAATCATTCCCGAGCGGGTGGGGATCGCGTCAGGGCCGGCGGCGAGGCTGTACCGGGAGGGCCTGGATGCGTACACGTCGGTGTTGAAACGGGCGACCAGGCGGCGATCGCGTTGAACCGGGGGATCGCCGAGAAGATCGCCGGGACTGCTCACCGCCCGAGCGAGCCGTTCCGGAGCACGAGCGGACGTGAGCGACGGCCCCACAACCTCCCGCTGTATCTAGACGACCATCAGCGCGAGTGGTTGCGCGAAGCGGCATGGGAGTCGAAGACCAGCGCATCGGGGTTACTGCGGGCGATGATCCGCGCCTGTGAAAGCGATCCGGTGGTGCGCCGGGCCATGGAGGCCCATCTCGAGCGCTGAGCGCAGCGACTCGCATCGGGGCACACGGGACATCGGGCACTCAATCGAGGGCGAGCACAAGGTCTGTACCGCTGCTTCGTTCTCACCCCTATGGCTGTTGGCCTGGCTCTACCGTCCACGACCGTTCATGTCCTTCCGCTCTCTATCACGCAGACGCACAATTCGCTGACGATGACGGAGTCGGGGCGGTGATGGAACCCCAGTCGGCCGGGGGGCCGGCGGCAAGGGCAGGACGACCGGCGTGGATGACCAGGGGAGTCTGTCGTGGCGAAGCCATCGAGACCTTTTTCGCCGAGCGGGGAGGTGACGCCTACCGGCGAGCCCAGCGACTCTGCGATCGCTGTCCGGTCAGGCGCGAGTGTGCCGACTATGCCATCGCCGATCCGCTGATCTTCGGATGGTGGGGCGGGATGTCAGAGCGAGAGCGGCGGAAAGTACGGGCTGTTCGGGCGGCATGAGCTGGGGCTTCATCGCTTCGGTGAAGCAGAACCCGATCTCGGACGACTGTGATGCGCTCGTTCACGCCAAGTCGATCACCGGCAGGGAATTGCAGGAAACGCCTATGCCGCGCTTCGTGGCCGGTTCCCCACAATTGATGGTCATCTTCCCGGAGTTAGTGCAGAATGGCGGCAAGACGCGAATGCCTCAAGTCTGAAGGAGATCGAGCGTGGACAGCCTCCTGATCACCATAGGGAACGACGAGTTACTCGGTCTGCAAGCGCTGGCGAGGTTCGAGGGGGCCGACGGGGCCGCCAGTCACGGTGCTGATGGCTCCCACGCGGCGGATGTCGAGCAGGTCCAGAAGCTGGCCCGATTGGCCATGAGAGACGGGCTGGAAGGCAGGCTCCGCATGGTCGACCTGGCCTGGGCCCCCACCGCAGAGGCAGTAGACCAGGCCTTGCTGGCCAGCACGCCGGCAGGGCCACGTGCTCAGGCGGCGCCGGTGGCTCAGGCGAGCGGCCCGGGGGCCTCGCCAGCCACCGGGGCCTCGGCCAACGCGTCGGGAGCCCCGGCGACGCCCGTGGCCCGCTTCCGCGCCATCGGGAAGAACGAGCGAGTCAAGCGGAATGCCGGCATGGTCGTGGTCTTCGCCCTTCTGGTGGTGCTCATCGGTGGCTACGGCGCAGGATGGAAATGGACCGGCTTCCAGGCCAACGATCAGCTGTGGGACTGGCTCCACCTCCTCTTGCTGCCCGCCGCCTTTGCCCTCCTGCCGGTGTGGTTGCGCTATTCAGAGCACATGAGCCGAACGCGCAAGGTGGTCCTGGCCTGCGCCGTGGCTGCCTTTTGGGTCTTCGTCGCCGTGGGCTATCTCGTGCCCCTCAACTGGACCGGCTTTGAAGGCCAGATGCTCTGGAACTGGTTGACGCTGATTGCGCTGCCGGTGACCCTGGTGACCCTTCGGGCCTGGCCGACGACAGGACGCGAAGTCCGTAAGACCCACATCACCGTGTTCACGGTCCTCGGCATCGCATGGCTGGTCACGCTCATCGGTGGCTACTTGGGGAGCTGGCATTGGACCGGCTACCCAGGGAACACATTGTGGGACTGGCTGGGACTGCTGTTGTTGCCCATCGTCTTCCCGACCATCCTGTTGCCGGCCTTCCTCAGGTGGACGTCCGGCGGGGCTACCCAGCGGGCCAAGGAGGCGGCGGCCAAGGAAGCCGCTCAGGCGGCGCAACTTCCTGATACTCAACCTGCTGCCGCTCAACCTCCTGCCGCTCAACCTGCTGACACTCAACCTGCTGCCGCTCAAGCAGTCGCGGCGCGACAGGCGAGGGCTTAAGGAGGCCGGTCAGGATGGGTCAGGAGCGCTCCCGAAGAGAGGTCGGCGCCGCCCCGCGGTCACAAGAGGCACAAGCGGGCGAGTTCCAGGAAACGGAGCTAGGTCGGGCTGACCGAAGGATCCTCGGCCCCTTGATGACGCCTGCCTACGGCCGGGGACTCAGCAGCTTGTGGTCGATGAGGTTAATGAGCAGTGGTTGGTCGAGCGGGGCCAGGTGGCCGGCGTTGAGGACCTTGACCCAACTGAGTGCACCGGCTTCTTGGATGTAGCCGAGGACATGATTGCCCGGGCCGCCCTTCCACTGGACCGTTGGGGCTGACTGGAAGGCCGACGCCTGGGAGCCTTGCAGCAGGTTCAGCCATGCTCCGGTGCCGAGGACGTTCACGTCGGTGGCGTCGTTGAGTCCGGAGACGACCATGATCCGGATGCCTTGGTCGAGGACGTCCTGGACCGTCGACAGATAGGAGTCCTGTTCGCCGACGGCATAGCGATGGCCGATGCTCTCGGAGAAGAGGCTGTACGTGCCCGACGGTTTGGCGTGGATGGCGGCGCGCACGTCGCTGCGATTCAGATAGGCGATCATCGGGGCGGTCGGCGGATCGCTCGTCTTGGCGATGTTCAACAGGTAGAGGCCGCTCATGTCGCCAATGGCCGTCTTGACCTTGCCGCACACCTCGTTGGCCTGGGCCGAGGACGGCGTCTGGGCGGCGACGGCAGCTCGGCATTGCGCAAATGTCTGATCCAGCCGGGCCTTGTCAGCTCTGGTGATCAGACCGTGGGCCAGGGCATAGGTCGTGTCCATGGACTGCTGCACCACGGGGTCGACCCAACCGGCGGCGATGATGACGCCACCCAAGTGGATGACCTGTCGTCCGGCCTGGGCGTTCCCGTCCAGTATGGCCTTGGCCAATAACGCGTCGTAGGTGCCACCGTAGGACTCGCCGGCCAAGATGATGGGATTGGCGGCAATCTCGGGGTGAAGGCCGAGAAAGTGGACCAGGGCGGTGTACCACTGGTCGACCCCTTGCTGAACGTTGGCCGGTTGCTGCGAGGGGGGAGCGAATGAAAGTCCGACGCCGAGGGGCTGATCGAACATGAGATAGTTCGCCGTGTTGTTCCAGGCCATGGGGCGCTTCTGCAGCTGGCCGCTCTTTTTCACCACGTAGGGGCCGTTCTCGGTGAAGAAGCCCCAGAAGCTGGTAGCTCCCGGACCCCCGTTCGTCCACAGAATGGTCGGTGCCGAGGCATAGCCGCCGCCGGTCTTACCCACGAACCAGTAGAAAAGCCCGGCGTCGCCCGAACCGCTGCAGCGCACGTTGCTACAGGACTTTGGGTTGACCGATGAGTAGCCGGCGAACTGCGTACCGACTTTGCCCAGACCGGGAAGGGAGGTGACCCTGTCGGGCGTGTTCGTCGGCTTCGAAGCCGCGGCCGCTGTGGTCGTGGTCGGTGACGAGAACGATCCCGTGGCGATGGCCACCAGCGCGGCTGCGACCAGCACGAGGACTCTGCTGAAGTGGCGTGCCCCGACAGGCTTCGGAGCACTTGCCATGGGGAGGAACCATACCGTGGGTCCCATTCATCAACACTTGGGAATGCACCCCGGTACAGACATTCGAGGGTCCATGGAGATTCGTTCGTTGTCGAACGCGACGAAACCCCGTCAGGGGGGGCCTGGGCGGGGTTTCGGTCGACTCGCCTGACCCGTGGGGCGAGTGCACTGGCCAAGATACCGGGCCTTTTGTGACTGAAAGGTACGCGGACGGTGAACTCTTCGCGTTGAGCCACTGTCAGTACGTGGAGCCCCGCGCAGCTCCGAGACGGTTGACCGAACGGCAGTATGACTTCCTGGACGAGTTTGGACTCCGCTTGGATGCACCAGGGACGTACCAGTTCGACTCGACGGTCATCGGGCGCCCGGGCGACCTCGACGTGAACGAAAACGGTAACCCGATA
>DASXMT010000518.1:0-2963 GCA_036495505.1 Acidimicrobiales bacterium
CGAGGTGGCCACCCAGGGCTCGGTCAACACCCGACACGGCGTCGAGCGTTGCGCTCGCTTCGCCTTCGAGCTTGCCCACAAGCGTCCCCGCCGCCACCTCACCCTGGTGCACAAGACCAACGTGCTCACCTTCGCCGGTGACCTGTGGCAACGGGCGGTGACAGAGGTCTCATCCGAGTTCCCCGAAGTCACCTGGGATTACAACCACGTCGACGCCACCTGCATCTACCTGGTCGAGAATCCTGCCCGCTACGACGTGATCGTCACCGACAACCTGTTCGGCGACATCATCACCGATCTGGCCGGAGCCGTGGCCGGAGGGATCGGCTACGCCGCGTCAGGCAACCTCAACCCAGCTCGGACGGGACCATCGCTGTTCGAGCCGGTGCACGGCGCCGCCCATGACATTGCCGGAACCGGCAAGGCCAATCCGGCCGCCGCCATCAGCTCTGCCGCCCTCATGCTCGAGCAACTGGGCGAGACCGACGCAGCCAGCCGTGTGGCCAAGGCCGTGCGGGACTACATCGTCTCGGCCGCCACCACCCCCGAATCCGTTCTCTCTACCGCCGCCATTGGCGACGCCATCGCAGAAAGGCTTTGATCCTTGCCTATCGAACCCACCGATAAGATCTGGATGGACGGCAAGCTCGTCGCCTGGGCTGACGCTACCGTCCACGTCCTCACGCACACCATGCACTATGGCTCGGGCGTATTCGAGGGTATCCGTGCATACCCGACGCCACGAGGCGTGGCCGTGTTCCGGCTCCGCGACCATATCGACCGCCTGTTCACGTCGGCCAAGGTCTTCCTCATCGACGTCCCGTTCACCCCTGACGAGTTGGTCGAGGCCACCCGGTCGCTGGTCCGGGAGAACGGTCTCGACGATGGGTGCTACATCCGGCCGCTCGTGTACCTGGGCTACGGCGAGATGGGCCTGAACCCCATGCCCTGCCCGGTGAACGTCTCCATCGCCGCGTGGCCTTGGGGCACGTACCTCGGCGATGAGGGCGTGGCCAATGGGGTCTCGGTGAAGATCAGCTCGTGGCGCCGTCACGATCCCAATGCCGTGCCCACTGCGGCCAAGGGCACGGGCATGTACGTGAATTCCTCGCTCGCCAAGGTCGAAGCCATCAAGGGCGGCTACGACGAGGCGATCCTCTTGGCCCCCGACGGTCACGTGAGCGAGTGCACGGGCGAGAACATCTTCATCGTCCGCGACGGCGTGATCAGCACGCCGCCGACGTCGGACGCCGGAGCGCTGAAGGGCATCACCCAGCAGTCCATCGAGACCATTGCCCGGGACTTTGGGTACGAGGTCAACGCCGATCAGCTCATCCGGACCGACCTGTACTCCGCGGACGAAGCATTTCTGACCGGAACGGCGGCCGAAGTGGTTCCGATCCGGGCGGTGGACGACAGGCCGGTGGGAACGGGGAAGCCGGGACCGATCACACGGCAGCTGCAACAGACCTACTTCGCCACCGTGCGAGGGGAGGTCGACCAGTACAAGGACTGGTTGGATCATGTCGAATAAGGCGGAGCCGACGAACGCGAACGACTCGGACAACTCCGAGGGCCGGACCCACCTACACCGCCACATCACTGCAGGGCAGCGGGCTCACGTCGACGTCAAGCGGGCCCACAGCCACAACCAGGGCCGGCGCCAGAGCGAGAGCCAGGCCAGGGGCCAGAGCAAGGGCCAGAGCAAGGGCCAGAGCCACAGTCACTCCTCCCAGGGGGGAGGCGGCCATGACTTCGATCTCCCCGTCATGCCTGCCGCCGTCGATGTCTTCGACACCACCCTTCGGGACGGCTCGCAGCAGGAAGGCCTCTCGCTCACCGTCGATGACAAGCTGCGGGTAGCCGAGCAACTCGACTACCTAGGGGTCAGCTTCATCGAGGGCGGCTGGCCCGGAGCCAACCCCAAGGACGAGGAGTTCTTCGCCCGGGCCCCGAAGGAGCTGCACCTCGCCTCGGCGACGTTGGTGGCCTTCGGGTCGACTCGGCGTGCCGGCGTCAAAGCCGAGACCGATGAGACGCTCCGCCAGCTGGTCAATGCCCAGACCGAGGCGGTGTGCATCGTGGCCAAGTCGTCTGAGATGCACGTCGTCGATGCATTGCGCACCTCGCTCGATGAGGCGGTGGCCATGGTGGCCGACTCCGTCGATTTCCTTCGCCGAAACGACCTGCGGGTCTTCCTGGACGCCGAGCACTTCTTCGACGGGTACAAGGCCAATCCCGACTTCACCATGAGGATCCTCCGGGCTGCAGAGGAAGCGGGGGCCGAGACGCTGGTCCTGTGCGACACCAACGGAGGCACCCTTCCTACCGAGGTGGCCCAGATCGTGCCTACCGTGCTCGGCCGGTTCGAGACCCAGGTGGGCGTGCACTTCCACAACGACAGCGGCTGCGCAGTGGCCAACTCCCTAGCCGCCGTGGGGACCGGCGCCACCCACGTGCAGGGATGCGTCAACGGGTACGGCGAGCGGTCCGGCAACGCCGACCTGGCCGCGGCCATCCCAAACCTGTCCGTGAAGTTGAAGGTGCAGACCATCCCGACCGAGCGGCTGGAGCTGTTGACCCCGGTGTCGCACCACATCGCCGAGCTGGTCAACATCTCCCCCAATCCGCAACAGCCCTACGTGGGTTCGTCGGTCTTTGCCCACAAGGCGGGATTGCACACCAGCGCCATCGCCTGGCGATCGGACGCCTACGAGCACATCGACCCCGAACTGGTGGGGAACGGGACCCGTTTCGTGGTCTCGGAGATGGCGGGCCGCTCGACCCTGGTGCTCAAGGCGGCCGAGTTGGGCTTGGAGCTCGACTCCCAGGCCATGACCTCGGTGCTCGACTCGCTGAAGCGCCTGGAGAACGCCGGGTACCACTTCGAGGTGGCCGACGCCTCCTTGGAGCTGTTGCTGCGGGACTCGACAGGCTGGAAGCAGGACTTCTTCGAGCTGGAC
>DASXMT010000519.1:0-4744 GCA_036495505.1 Acidimicrobiales bacterium
GAACCGCTTCGAAATATTCCGTTCCCTCACCTTGCTCCGTCAGGCCAGCCTGGCAGTGTCCCTTGTCGATGACAAGCACGCCGGGGTGCCGTCCACCAAACTCGACGTGCTGATGGAGCTCCTCGAGGACATCGTCAGCGATGGGCACCGGGTGCTCGTCTTCAGCCAGTTCACCCGCTTCCTCACCCTGGCTCGCGATCGGATCCGCGCCGCCGGAATCGACCACTGCTATCTCGACGGACGGACCCGCAATCGACCGGCGGTCATCGCCGAGTTCCGGGAAGGTCGCGCTCCGGCGTTCCTCATCAGTCTCAAAGCCGGGGGCTTCGGCCTGAACCTGACCGAAGCGGACTACTGCATCCTGCTCGACCCCTGGTGGAACCCGGCCACCGAGGCCCAGGCGGTCGATCGCATTCACCGCATCGGCCAGACGCGCAAGGTCATGGTCTACCGCCTGGTGGCCAAGGGCACGCTCGAGGAGAAGGTCATGGCCCTCAAGGAAAAGAAGGCTGCGCTGTTCTCCAACGTCATGGACGGTGGCGGGTTCGAGTCCGGAGCGATGACCGCGGCCGACATCCGTGACTTGCTGGTCTAACTGCAGCCCCGGAGCTGTCGGTGGCGGTTTCGAGAGGCACGAATCGGAGCCGTCGAGCCGTGGCATCAGGCCGCCTGTTGGAGCACGGTGCCGGCCGGAGCCTGGGCCGCTGTGGACCTCAGGCGATGGCGCCGGCCGGAGCCGGGGCCGCCGTGGACTTCTGGCGACGGCGCCAGAACGGCGCTTCTGGCCATCGCCCCTCGGCTTCATATGCCTCCGCCTGACGGGTGATGCCATCGTGGTGCAACTCGCTCATCAGGTGCGTGTAGGCCGAGACCTCTGGATGAGCATTGCCGGCGAGCAGGGCCACCGCCGATTCCCCAGCTTCTCTCCCCGTGAGCAGGGCCGAGACCATCCCCCGACCCGACAGCGGGTCGACGGTGAAGGCCGCGTCGCCCGTGGCGAGCCACCCCGGGCCGACCACGTGATCCAGTCGGCTGGAGCGGGCCACCGTGACTCGCGCCTCGCCTGCCAGCGTCGGCTCCCCGCTTGCGCCCAGTAGCTCGCCGATCAGCGGAAGCTCGCGGGCCGACAAGACCAAGTCCTGGCGCGCCAGCCCGCCCGTCGGTACCAGGTCAGGGTCGGTGAGGTGGGCGACCACGCGGCAACCAGCCGGTAGCAGCGTGCTGTACCACCATCCCCCTTCCACCGACTCGATATAGGTCGAAGCAGACTGGTCCGCCTCGTCGACCAGCCACCGCGACCAGAGGGCCACGAGGTGATCGCCGTGGATCTGGCGTGCTCCGAGCTGGCGAGCAACCCTCGCGCCGCGGCCACTGGCGTCGATCACCACGTCCGCCCGGATCCGGTGGGGACGGCCAGTCGGTGTCCCGAGCACCCAGCCATCGGAATCTCGTTCCGCCGTCGCAACCTTGGCTGGCCGCACCTCGGCGCCAAGCCGCACGACGGCACGGCGGAGGTCATCGTCGAACCTTCCCCGGTCCAGGTTCCAGGCCCCACCGAGCGGGTTCAACAGGTGATCGGTCACCGTCGGCCGACCGCTCCCCCAAGCCGACACCGTTCCCGGACAGGGAAGGTGGCGGTCCGCCGTGAAGGCGGTGTCGCCCTCCGTACCGAAGATCTCGGCAATCAGCCGCGGCGTACCGGGGGCGGCGGTCTCGCCCACCCTCGGCGCAGTCTCGAGCTCGGGGGCGGCGAGCGGGTCGAGGAGCACCACCGTCGCACCCTGGCCCGAAGCGGCGGCGGCGGCCGCGCACCCGGCCGGGCCCCCACCCACGACCGCCACCTCGAACCTCACCATTCGACGGGACAGGTCACGCCTGGCCGGGAAGAACAGACATACGTGGTACTCGAGCTCGGTGGCGGTTCCTCGTAGCCGACGTCGGTCTCCACCTTGAGTCTCCGTGGAAAGGCTCCGTCAGCCGGACCCGGCTTATCGGTCACCAGCCCGAGGGTCGGCCACGTCTGGACGAACTCGGTCAGCCGTTGCGTCACCACGGCGATCGGTGCGAGCGGACGGATCCATGTCCGCCGCCTGGTGAAGGCCGCCTGGCGGGCCGACATCGGCCGGGACGTGTCCACCAACACGTCGTAGTCGGACTGGGCCAGCACTTCATTCGGTACACGGGCCGGCCAGAAGGTCGGCAGGAATGGGGAGATCGGTGGCGTGTAACCGGGAGTGCGATACCCACTGGCACAGCTGGCGGCATCGGCGTGCCAGGGCACACCCATCCACATCGTGATGTCGCCGGGTGAGACTCCGTGGACCGGACCGGCCGGACCCATGGTCACAGCGGGCGTCAACGTCGGGCCGTAGTCGCGGGCGACCACGGCGGTGCTCTCGATTCGTAAGTGGTAGGCCGACTCCCACATGCTCGGGACACGCAGCACCCACGGCGTCTCCACCCCGGGGTGGTTGGCGCCACCGAGAGTGGAGTCGAGGGAGGCCTCGTCGAGCGAGCGAGGGCGCTCGGCCAGCGGCAGTTGCTCGATCGAACTCAACGGCGGGATCGGATGGCCTGGCTCGAATCGCCCCTCTGCCCAAGCCTGCATCTGTAGGTACTGGAGCGTGGTGAGGGGCAGCCAGCTGTACTGATTCGTCGGCGGAAGAGTTACACCGTCGCCCAGGAAGAGGGGCTGCTGGTCGACCTGGGAGCTCTGGTACGCCGGATTTCTGAACAACCGCGCGATCCGGGTGCGGTACGGCCGACTGCGCGGCCCCGGATCGGCGAGCCTCGAGAGAGCGCGGGGCGACAACCAGTCCATCTCGGCCCCTTGGCGCGTCATCTCGAAGATTCCCTTGTTGACCCATTGCAGGTCCACGAGACGTTGAAGGAGCGGAAGGATGTCACCTTGGAAGGTGACCGGGGCGAACGGGATCATGCCGGCGAACGTCAGCGGCGAACGGACCTCGTCGAGTAGCGAGATGGGACCTGCGGCGAGAGCCGGCCCGTAGTTGGGCGGCGTCACTACGAGATAGGCACTCTTGGCCGCGACGCGCCGGCTGCCGATCGTGAGCACAGCCTCCACCGGCCCGTCACAGATGTTGTCCGTCCACCCGTCGTTGTCGGAGAATGTCGTGATGGCCGCTCCGGGGGCCGGGTAGCCCCGGCCATCACCCGGGAGCACGACGAGGCGTCCCTCCGCATCGGTGAAGATCTCCCCGAAGTTGACCGTGTTGCCGAACACCGGTCCTCCGATGAGCGGAACTGTGGGCTGTCCCGGCGTGCTGGTCGAGCTCGTTGCCGACCCAACCAGTGCCTGGCGGTCACTCGTCACACCCGGGTTCCTGCGGTTCACCGGCTGGCTGACGCTGAGGTCCATGGCAACGGCAGACTCGTACCAGGCGGCCTTCTTGTTGGCCACCGACACCTTCCACTCGACCTTCGCTCCCCGAGGAACCTCCCCGAGGACCTTGCCTCCGGGCCCGTAGGCAAAGATGCGAAAGCGGGCTGCCTGTTTCGCCATGGCACCGCTGCCGTCTTTGAAGCCCCTGGATGGGTCGGGGAGCCCTCCTCGGACCTCGGGGCCGAAGTAGAAGGCATCGGCGCTGTTGCCAACCCGGGCGATCCCGACGCTCGGGTGGATCTCGAAGCTCACGGCCCGCTCCAACATCGAGCTCGTCGCCGCCGCGGCCTGGCCGGGCTTCGACCCGACTGCCGCCACTTCAGGCAGCAGGGCGATGCCAGCCGCCACCGCGCTCGTTCGAAGGAAGTCCCGCCTCGAGATCAGCATCTGTCCACTCCCAGCAGCAACGCCGTCGAAACCTCAAAGCGATCGATCCGCCCGGCAGGCGAGGATACCAACGGGTCGTCTCGCCTGCCACGAATCAGCGACTCGCCTCGACCGTTCGCTTCCGTACCACGAAGAGCACGCGGCCACGCTCGCCGGTTTGCATACTTCTGCTGACGCTCATACCGCGAAAGCAACCAAGGCCGGTGAACCTAGGACCGGGGCTGGCAACACCCTGGGCCTACCAGATGTCGGATCAGAGAAGCTCTCTTAGTGTGACAGGCGAGCTTCCAGGAGCTCGAAGAGGTCTCCCAGCGCCGAGGCCTCGCTCTTCGCTCCGCTTTTCAGCAAAAGGCGGTCGGCATCGGCCAGAGCCTGGCACGCCCCGAACACCTCTCCCTTGGACAGCACCACCGAGTCCTGGAACCGAATCGACCCGTCTGGCTCTGGACCGCGTTGGGTGCTCGGCTCGAGGTTCGTTCCCGTGCCGCCTGCCTCGACGCCCGCCTCGACGCCTGCCGGGCCGCCAGTCTTGCCGCTTGCCTTGCCGCCTGTCTCGGGGCTGACTCCTTCGCTGGTCCCGGAAAAAAGCCCCGCCGATGTGGTGGTCGACATATCGATACTCCTGTAGAGCGTCCTGGTGGTTTGGAATGCAGTCCGGCACGGGAGGGCCCGGCCGGCCGGGGTGAGTCGGGGTGAGTCGGAAGGTCCGGTCCGTCACCGATGCCGTGCATGGGCGACGCCGGGAGGGGGTCAACGTCGCCGGCGATGCGGCTCCGGCTCGATACCGGACCTTCCGCACACCGATCGTCAGGCGCTGGCTGCCAGGGCCTCGTCGCCCGTTCCGGCCTCGGCGTCCTTGGAGCCTTCGGCCAGAGGACTGTGTCGCTCCACCTTCTGCACGTCGGCCGTGGCGAAGCGCAGGCTCGGGCCGAGCTCCTCGGCCACGATCTCGAC